>NZ_JBMHFB010000006.1:0-237477 GCF_049166715.1 Enterococcus infantis
AAATAGGTTTTCATCTGTTAAACCAGTTAAAATTCTTGTAGAATAGTCCATGGAGATATCCCTTTCTTGGTGAGTGTGTTTTAGTCGACTTCATTCTATCAATTTGGGTATCTCTTTTTCTATACTTCGCATACAAAAAAGTGTTGGAAGAAAATCGGAGATTTTCCACCAACACTAAATATTGTAGAACCCTTTTTCTCTCTATACGTATGGTAATGCGCCTTCTGTTGACTTTGTCACAAGGATTATCGCAACTATTTTGTAGCATGCATCTCTTGCTTAGTTGATGAAACCTTTGCTATTTACCACTTAGCGGTGGAGCGTTAATCAATCAGTCAAGAGGAAGACGAAGCGGCATCCGTATCGGAACAGCGTGAAGGGAGGATGCGATTCACGAGAATAGCGATGAACATTCCGATGAAACTGTCCAAGACCCGATTAAAGGCGTAAAAATAAGATTCATGAGGTGGAATCATAAAGAGAATGGTCAATAAGGTGGCACACGCACCCACTGTTCCCTCATGATAATCAAAGTGGGCGAGCAAGGCGATAATCAGCATGATTACAAGAGGAATGGCGATGAGTTGAACCAATTGGCCTTGACCAAATGTATGAAAGATAAAAATACAAAGCATAGAAGCCAGTGCACCGAATGTATTCCCCATGATGCGGTGTTTGCCATAGCGCAATGTGTTGATATGGTCTTCTCGCAAGGTAAAAACAGCTGTGATGCAGGCAACGACATAAGTTTCTCGCTGTAACAGAAAGCTCAGCAGGATACAGATAAAGACACTGACCCCAGTCTTGATATTGCGAAAGCCAAAACGCAGGCCCAAAATTTCCATGGCTGTCATCCCTTCTTTTTACTATTTAAACATAAACTTCCTCTTACAAAAAAAGAGCAGTGGACCCGCAAGCCCGCTGCTGCAACTCTATTTAGTATAACGAGTGGAACTATTGGCTGTCAATCCCCACTGTAATCGGAGTAAGAGGGGCCGTTAACTTTCAATTCAATCTGTTCTTCTTCTGAAAGCTGTTGATAGATATCTGATTCAGTTAAAAAACGTTCCCAGTCCTTTGTGATCATCTGATTTAAGGCGTCTACATTTGGATGTTCCCAAACTTCGATAACTTGGCCGTCTTCTTGAATGAACTGACCATTTTATTGGTAGGGCGATTTTTTAATTCTTCTAAATTATGATTCTTGGCAAAATGTTTTTCCCATTCCTTACGCAGTTTTTCCAACATCATACGCACGCTCCTGTTCTAATTGTGTTTGTAGACTGTCCCTATAAGTCAGGTCACTGTGGGAGCAGCTTTTTCTAACAGTCCTTCGTTAAAAGTGTAACACTGATTACCAAGAGTTGAAAATGATATGACACGAATAGCTAGCGACACCAATCGAGGGAAAATTTAGCTGTTTATGTTAGACTGAAGGGGAAGAAACGAGGGAAAAATATGGAAAAAATCACATTGATTCATACCAATGATCTGCATTCACATTTGGAAAACTGGCCAAAAATCCGTCGTTATATAGATCAGCGGCAGCGAGAGATCAAAGAAAAAGGCAATAGTGTTATCACAGTAGATTTGGGAGATTTTGTGGACCGTTGGCATCCTTTGACAGAGGCAACCAATGGGCAAGCAAATATTCGCCTGATGAATCAAATACACTACGATGCGGCTACGATTGGCAACAATGAAGGAACCGGCAACTCCAAGCGAGACTTGGATCATTTATACGACACAGCCAACTTTGACGTTTTATTGGCTAACCTTTATGACAATAAGACCTTGCAATTGCCGCAATGGTGCCGCCCTTACAAAGTGATTACCACAGGTCAAGGGACAAAAGTCGGGCTGATCGCTATGACCGCACCTTTCCCGCTGACTTATGCACCCAATGGTTGGGATATCCGCAATCCAATGGAAATCCTGCCACAGTTAACCGCGCGATTGAAAAAAGAAGTGGATGTGTTGGTTTTGATGAGCCACTTGGGGGTAGTGGATGATGTAGAAATTGCTCAGCAGCTGCCTGCCGTTGATGTGATTTTGGGTTCCCACACCCATCATCTGTTTCCGGAAGGGAAGATGGAGAATGGGGTCCAATTAGCTGCCGCCGGAAAATTTGGTCAATACATTGGCGAGGTGCGTCTTTACGTGGACGAGAACCATCAACTTACTGCTACCAAGGCACGGACGATTGCTACCGCTGATTTGACAGTCTTTCCCGAAGATGAAGAAGAGATTAACGGCTATCTTGAGGAAGGCCACCGATTATTGCGGAGTCAAGAGGTGGCTGTTTTATCCCATCCCTTGACCCTGGGTCCAGAAGATGAATTTCCCTTTATCAAGACAGCTTTAGAGGCAGTCAAAGTTCGGGGGCAAACAGAGGTGGCAGTGTTGAACAGTGGCTTGTTTTTGACTCCTCTGGCTAACGGAAAAGTCGATCAGGATATGCTTCATCAGGCATTGCCTCATCCGATGCATTTGATTCGAGTAACATTAAAGGGCTCTGATGTTGAACGAATGGTGTTGGAAATGGAGAAAAACCGCGGTTTCTTGCGCCGGTTTCCGATTTTGGGAATGGGCTTTCGGGGAAAAATTTTCGGTGAAATTGTCTATGCAGGCATTGAATATGACCGAGTGAACCATCAAGTCTTTTGGCTAGGACGTCCGCTGGATCCCCTGCGAGAATATACCTTCACTACAGTCGATCATTTTATGTTTGTTCCCTTCTTTCCCACAATCGAGATTATGGGCCGCTATGAATTTTTGTTTCCTGAATTCATTCGCTCGGTGGTGGCCAGCTATTTGCACAGTCACTATCCATTGACCTGAAAACAAGGTATAATGGAAGGCAGGTATGATTTTTGAAAAAAGGCGATTCCAGTGATTCCAAGCGCTGTTGAACGCCAATTTTCAACATACTTCAGCAGACAAATGACAGCCGTCGTGAATACAGTAAGCCACTTGATTTGTTCGGGTAGCTGATAGCTGACGGCGGCTTTTGGATAATCTACAGGTGGTGGAAAAATGACCAGTAACAAACAGGAAGAACAAAAAGAGAAGAGCCTTTCAGAAGAGCTGACACAGGTTTTGGAAGAAGTTGCAACAGAGGATACAGAAGCTGTCAAACCGCTCAAAGGAGAGCCTGTAACGATTTTAAACGAAACCGACCTCATGATTGGGGAACGGGAATACAAGCTGGTGGCTGATCATCGAGAAGGCTTCAATGCGGAAAAATTGGGGGAGCGCTTCAGTGATGTATTGGCTCGTTACGATTATATCGTTGGGGACTGGGGATATGAGCAACTCCGTTTGAAGGGCTTTTTTGAGGCAGACGACCGTAAAGCTTTGCCAGAGCAACGAATTGATACATTGGAAGACTATTTGTATGAATTCTGTAACTTTGGTTGTGCCTATTTTGTTATTAAACGAATCGGCGGTAAGCGGGAGAAGACTTCCAACCGTCGTCGTCGCAAACGGACAGGCAGAGAGGACTATGATTCTCAAGAAGCAGCCTTTCAAGCAAGCGAGACCGGAATGGAACCTGGCGAAAAAAATAGCGGTCAAACTTCTGGCAACAGCCAAAATCGCAACAGCCGGGATCGTCGCCGAAGCAATCGCAGCAACAGCCAGAACAATACCCGCAACAAAGGTGGCAACGCGGATCAGAAGAAACGTCGTAACCCGCAATCTGAAGGACAAGCCCATATCGAAGAACGCCGGGAGCCACTGGCTAAAAAGCGTAAACCAGTAATCAAGAGTCGTCAGGAGAAACAACCTGAGACAGCTGCAAATAAAAGCCAACCCGCCGCTAGTAAAGGTGGCAAAAAGGGTGGCTATACTATTAGAAAACGGGAAGAGTAGATAACGTGAAGTATACAGGCTATTTGATTGATTTAGACGGAACAATCTATCGAGGCAGCGAGCCAATCCCAGCCGGCAAACGGTTTGTGGAGGCTTTGCAACAGCGGCAACTGCCTTTTCTATTTGTCACTAACAATACGACCCGCGCACCAGAAACTGTTCAAAAGCGTTTAGCAGAGGTCTTTGATATTCATGTTGCTGCTGAAACGATTTATACAGCCAGTTTGGCGACAATCGACTATATGAAAGATGATGGCCGTGGAAAAAAAGTCTTTGTTATCGGAGAAGCCGGCCTCATCGACTTGATTTTGGCTGCCGGCTTTGTCTGGGAAGAGCTCAATCCGGATTATGTCGTGGTTGGATTAGATACTGAAGTCACCTACGAAAAAGTGGTGACAGCGACATTGGCAATTCAACGAGGAGCAACTTTTATTGGCACCAACCCGGACAAAAACATTCCGACTGAACGTGGCTTGTTGCCAGGCGCAGGTTCTTTGATCAGCTTTGTGGAAACTGCCACCCAGACTAAACCTGTCTATATCGGTAAACCGCAGGCGGTTATTATGGATAAAGCAGTGGCACACTTGGGGCTGCCAAAAGAACAGGTTCTGATGGTGGGGGACAACTACGAGACCGATATTCGCTCAGGAATTGATAATGGCATTGATTCGCTATTGGTGCTTTCCGGCTTCACACCGAAAGACGCCGTGCCGGGACTACCAATTCCGCCGACTTACGTAGTGGATTCATTGGACGAATGGAATTTTGACCGATGAAAAGGGCAGGTGAAACACGTCAAGAAACCGCCAGTGCAAAAGAACAAGACTCTTTAATTCTTGAAAAAAAACCGCTTTCTCCCGGTAAGCGGCGAATCCTAGAACTATTGGGATTGACTAGTTTGTTTTTAGCGCTGATTTCCTTGGCAATCGCAATCACCATCAATTTTCGACCGTTATATGTGTTTGATATCAGCCATTTGAATATCCTTGACTGGGTGGACATGAGCAAAGAAACGCTGTTGAAAAACTTCGATCAGTTGATGGCTTTTTTGAACAATCCGTTCAACCAGACATTGGCATTACCGGACTTTCCTATGTCGGCAGCTGGAAGAGGCCATTTTGTGGATGTCAAAAAGTTGTTTCTATTGGATTATGGAGTGTTATTAGTCACCATCCTGCCAGCCATTTTTTATCTGCGGCATTTGCAAAAGAGTGCCCGTTTGTATAAATTGGTCCGACCCTTTCAGTGGGGCATGGGGCTACCAGTAGTCTTAGGCGCGCTTATGGCAGTGGGTTTTGATACTTTCTTTGTGAAATTTCATGAACTATTTTTTGCCAATGACGACTGGTTGTTCGATCCTGCGACTGATCCAATCATTAATGTGCTGCCGGAAGCGTATTTTATGCATTGTTTTATTTTGGCCTTCCTATTGCTTGAGCTGTTCTTTTTGGTAATGGTAATCATCGGCCGACGCTCCCTTAAAAGATAAAAAAGTGATGGGGCTGTGAGAATCGTCTAGCCAACCTCCTCCGAAGCGGACAATAGCAAACGTAAGACCTCAAAAGCCGACGATCTTCCATTAAAATCAGTGGAAGATCGTCGGCTTTTCATTGTTAAAAAATTTCAAACGCTGACTTCCCTTGATTTCATCAAGGGAAGTCAGCCTAATTCACTTCTCTTTACACGGATGGTAGTGTTTCTTCTACGATTTTGAGACAGGAACTGTCGCAATTATTTGCTAACCTATATATTCTTGCCTTGTTGTTGAAACCTGCATCATCCACCACTTAGAAATGATTGATGTCATAGTCCAACTGTTTTTTATAGCTTAAGGTCCCTGGTTGTGGATCTGAGAAGAGTAAAAGCTTTCTGATGTTAGCAGGTTCTTTTTGGAAAAGCACTGTCTGTAAGCTCCTTGAAGCAGATGATTATTGTACGATGTAACGGGATTTTGCGGGATGGGAGTGAGCTAGACGACTAGCTGCCGCCGCTGCGATGGCACCGACGATATCATCGAGAAAAGTATGAACGTTTTTGCCGTCGTGACTGTTTAGGTCAGCTAGAATCCCCGGTTTAACTTTGTCGATATAACCATAGTTGGTGAAGCCAATCGTGCCGTAAACGTTGACGATGGAAAGGGCAAGAATTTCATCGATGCCGTAGAGTCCTTCATCTTCAGCTACGATTTCTTGTAGTGGGGCCAACAATTCGCCCTTTTCTGCCAAGATATCCAGCTGAATTCCTGTCAAAATGGTGTTGTGAACTTCTCGTTTGGTTAAGACAGCGTCCACAGACTCGATACATTCTTCAATTGTAATGTCTTTGATATAGTCTTTTTGTAGGAAGTAAACCAGTTCACCGATGTCTTTTAAGGTTACACCACGGCTGGTTAATAGCTCCCGGGCTTTTTCTTCCAGTGTTTTTGTTTCAATTACCATAGTTGATTCCTCCAAATCTTGAGTCGGAGCAAAGAGGTATGAGGGCTTTTACACAGGGTGCTCCGTTTAAATTATTTTTGGTAACAGGGTAGTTTCTAGTATCCCCGCAGCAAAACTGCAAACACTTACACCTGTTTATGGTAACACATTTCATTTCTTTTGAAAAATAATGGCTCACAATAAACGAACTAAAAAAATGTTTTGATAAACCGGCTTGCAAACTGCTGCGAGCCGGTTTTATCTATGATTCGTTGTTTTTCAATTTGAATCTGGCAGTTGGGCAAACAGGCTGGTGGAATGTCCTGGATGCAACCGGTTGGCAGGGTTCAAATAGTAAAGCGCATTGTTGACCGCGGTAGGTGCTTCGCCAAAGCCGGCAGCAATGAGCTTAACTTTACCCTGATAGGAAACAATGTCACCACAGGCATAGACACCAGGAAGGGAGGTACTCATGTCAGAAGCCACCGCAATGCCTCGCCGATCCCCTTCAAGCTGCCAGTTACTAAGGTCGAGATCAGTCGTAAAACCGTAGCTCACCAGCAACCGATCACAAGATAAGTTTTGGCTCTCACCAGTTTTGGGATGTGTGATGGTCAAGGCGGATAAGTCTTCTTCACCAGAGAGGGCGCTGATGACATAAGGGGTAGCGATGGTGATTTCCGGATGTGCTTTGACTTGCTCCAGGGTGTGTTCATGGCCGCGGAAAGTATCCCGACGATGGACGATTGTCACCGAGGCTGCGACTGGTGCCAGCATCAGTGCCCAATCCAGGG
Source organism: Enterococcus infantis (assembly GCF_049166715.1). Classification (NCBI taxonomy): domain Bacteria; kingdom Bacillati; phylum Bacillota; class Bacilli; order Lactobacillales; family Enterococcaceae; genus Enterococcus; species Enterococcus infantis. The sequence continues at coordinate 7,085 of NZ_JBMHFB010000006.1, forward strand.
CTGAGTCACCACCACCGGCAATCACGACTTTTTTGCCAGCATAGGCCATCACATCAGTTACGAAATAATCGATGCCGTGGCCTTCAAACTTCTCTGCTTCCGCAAGTTTCAGTTGCCGCGGAGCAAAAGAGCCATTTCCCAATGCCAAAACCAGCGAGCGGGTATAGTGGGTCTCCTTGTCAGTAGTTAGAGTGATCAAACCATCAGGTGCTGTTTGGATAGTCGTGACCTTTTGTTCCAATGCGTAACTGTGGGAGAAGGTGGCTAGTTGACGTTTCAAATTAGCTACCAGATCCCCAGCTTTAATCTGTTCATAACCGGGGATGTCATAGATCATCTTTTCCGGATAAAGTGCAGCCAATTGTCCTCCCAATTGTGGCAGGCTGTCGATGATCTTAGTTTTTGCTTGGCGCATGCCGGCATAAAAACCGGCAAACATCCCCGCAGGTCCCGCCCCAACAATAGTAATATCATATATGTCCATGCAAATTCCTCGCATTCTCTAAAATAAGTAGGTACCAATTCGACTGACAACTATTTCTGTCAAAAGTAGTCCCGTCAGCTTTTAATCAGCAGAAGCAACGGCAAGAAAGTCGTTGAGTGAGAATAGTTCTCAGTCGCTAACTGGCATTATAACAAACCAAGTGGCAAACGAACAGTTTTCTGCTATCATATTAATTGAAAGAGAAGGATGCTGGTGAAAAATTGGGACAAGATGTGCCTTTTCACCATATTTGTCAGTAACCCTTTCTTAACAAAATCTATATCCCTATCAAAAGGAGTGACAGTCATGTCTCAATTTCCACAACTTTCATTAAAAGAACAAACTGGCCACAAAGCGCTGATCAAAACCAATCGCGGCAATATTTTGGTGCAGCTGTTTCCGGAATTGGCACCTCGCACAGTTGAAAACTTTGAAACCTTAGTCAAAAAAGGATACTACGATGGTGTGATTTTCCACCGAGTGATTCCTGATTTCATGATTCAAGGTGGCGATCCTACCGGTACTGGTATGGGGGGCGAAAGCGCATTTGGTGGTACTTTTGAAGATGAATTTTCAAAAGAACTTTTCAATGTTCGCGGCGCATTGTCAATGGCGAATGCCGGCCCTAATACTAACGGCAGCCAGTTCTTCATCGTTTCCAACCAAAACGTTCCTGGAAATATGTTGGGACAGCTGGAAGGTGCAGGTTATCCTTCTGAAGTTATCGAAGCTTACAAAGAAGGCGGGACACCTTGGTTGGACTTCCGTCATACTGTTTTTGGCCATGTGATTGAAGGCATGGATGTCGTTGATGAGATTCAAAACGTACAACGGGGCCCACAAGATCGTCCGGTACATGATGTAGTCATCGAAGGCATCGAGCTCTTAGAAGATTAATTTGTCATTTGGCAAATTGAAGAGACCGTGACACCAGTTCTGTCAACCTCTTTTGAAACAAACATTACCATAGGTGAGGAAAAGACAAGTAACTTCCATTGAAAAATAGTGGAAGGCACTTGTCTTTTTGTTGTTAAAAATTTTAAAGGCTGACTAATCTTGATTATATCAAGCCAAGTCCGTATCATTTGCTTTTCTTTGAGCCGATAGTCAGGTTTCTTAGATACAGTAATAGTCGCAACTATCTTCTTGTTTCAGAGGTTGAACTGTTTAGTAGCTACTATTCATAAATGATTGCGGGCAGACTTTCTTGTTTGGCGATAAGTAAGGCCGACGATCAGAAGAGAATCGTCGGCCAAAAAAGTGGGATTTGATTTGTAGGAGCTAGCTAATCCAGCACTTGCCAGCTGCGTTCTTTGTCGAAATAGGCAGCTTCGTTTTGCGCATTGGTGACTATCGCTTGTGGATATTTCAAAACTTTCAACAAAGCGATGGCATTGCGGCTGACTGCTGGACCGTCTTTCACTTTATAACTGAAGGTCACACCATCTTCATCAGTTACCGTCTCTTCAAAATGGCGGTTGGCACATTTGTTTTTCAAAATCTCAGTCAGCTCGATATCATGTGTTGCCACAAAGGCCAGACTGGGATGTTCTGCAATCCAAGCCACGACACTGGAAGAAGCGGCAATCCGTTCTACCGTATTGGTTCCTTTTAAGATTTCGTCAATGAAACAGTAGCAGCGGACATCGGTAGCGACTAAATCCAGTAACCGCTTGATGGATTTGGTCTCGGCGATGAAGTAGCTGTCCCCTTCAAAAATATTGTCCTCGACAGCCATGGAGGTAATGACATGACCCGCTTGCAGAGTGAAACTTTCCGCAACAGCGGTATTGATGGTTTGAGACAGGATACAACTGATAGCGATGGCCTTGACATAAGTGGACTTCCCAGAGGCATTAGAGCCGGTAATCAGCGTGTTTTTCTGCCAGTCTACCGGATTGACAATGGCTCCGTTTACCAGTGGATGATACACCGATTCAGCGGTGACTGCCCCTTCGCGAAATTCCGGAATACAGCTGAGGGGCATGTAGGTTCGGAAATTTAAGACGGCAATCGCAACTTCTTGATTCCCCAAAAGTTCCCAGAGGTTGATCGCGTGTTGTGAATGGTGGGCGAGCTTTTTTAACACGAAATTATAAGCGATAAAAGGGATCATAAACATCATATTCAGATAGTCCATGATTAACTCCATTTCAGAAGCACCTTTGGGACGGAAAGAAAAGCCCCAGGAAGCAATCCCTTTTAAAGGCTTTAGATTTTCTTTGATTGCCCCTTGGTCGGGAATCGGTTGTTTGGCGATTTTTTCTGCCAGAGCAATAGTTTGCACCAAGTAACGCATACTGTTGAGCTCAGTTTCCAACTCATTTTTTTTCATCATATAATAGATCACATTGATGACCATGGCACCTAAAAGCACGCCGATACCGATAAGCTGACCGAAGATCAAAAGCAAGATTCCGATAATCGGCAAGCAGCCCAAAAGGACAAAGAGCCAAAAATTCCCCAATTCTTTTTTGACACCATTGGCTAAATAATCTTTAGTGAAATTATTGTCTTGTTTACCGAGGCGGGCAAACAAATACTGGATATTTTCCCGAATTTGCGGGTTTTCCTGATAGTAGCGAATCAAGTCCTCGGTCTTATCCGCTTGTCCCAGATCAAAGTTGCGCAAGCGCTGATACAAGGCTTCTGATCCAACGCTGGAGTTCGTGGCATTGATCAGATCAAAGATGGCAAACATGTCCAGATCATACCAAGTCAGATCATCCACTTCGGAGTCTGACTGTCGGAAGCTTTTTTCAATTTGCCAAGCTTTCTTGAGGCTTTCTTCTTTGTCTAAGCGTGTTTGGTGAGGTTGCCGTCCCCAGCGATAACGCACCGTCCGCCGCAGCTTCTGCCGGCTGTAAAGGTCCAAGGCAATCAATAATAAAATAATCCCTATGATAACGATAACCGCAAATTGCAGTTCTTTCATATCCCTGATGCTCCCAACTATGATGGTTTTTCTGCCAGATATTCGTCGATACTGGTCAAGATGTGTTTTATTATATCTCGAAACCGCTGCTTTGGGGTCATTAAATAGAAATATCGCTGATTTTCTTCAGGCAGCTCTTGCCAAGAGAGGTCTTCTCGCACCGACAAGTTGGAAATGATGGCCTGACCCACTCCTTGGCTTAACAAAGACAGCAGCATTTCATTGTTGTTCACATGGACGAGGTGGGGATTCAAATTGTGGCGTTTCAGGTAGTTTTCATTGGCAAAACGCAAACCGGAATCATTTTCCCGCAACAACCAATAGGCAGACTGGGGATCTCCTGCTAAGACGAGCTGGTCTTGGTAAATGGCTTTCTGAGTTAGCAATTCACTGCGGACCGCTTTTTCGATAAAACCGATATCAGCTTTGTTTTGCTCCAATTGATGCACCACCTCTTCAGAATTCATCAATTGCAGCGAAAAATCCACGTGAGGATGGTGGTGGATCAAATAAGCAACGATTGCGGGAACGAAATAGACGCCACAAGTGTGGGAACAAGCAATCGTACAGTGTTCTCGAAAGTTTTCTTTTTCTTGTAGCCGGGCCGTTGTATCTTGCCAGGTTTCCAAAATCTGTAGAGCTCGGGGATAAAAGAAGTCAGCTTCTTCGGTGGGCTGGATTTCTTGTTTGCCACTGCGGATGAACAGGCTGGTCTGTAGTTGTTCTTCCAACTTTTTGATCTGTAAGGAGATGGTGGGTTGAGATAAAAACAACTGCTGCGCTGCCTGCGTAAAATTACGGGTTTCATAAACAGTGCCGAAGGTTTTCAATAATTGAAACATGGACGTCCTCCTTAGTTAGTAATGGGTGATTGTTAGCTACAACTATTATATTTCTAAATAGTTTTTATTTAAACTATTTATTTCTCAAAAGGTTAGTGAGGGACTATACTGGACTTGTTTCAAAAAACAATCAGTTATATATGTTGAAGCAAGGCTGCTTATTTTTGTCTAATTATGAAAACAAAAGGAGAGAATTACATGAAAGAATTTCTGAAAATCGTTCCTATCCCCATGTGTGGATTGATTTTGGGACTGGCATCACTGGGCAATCTGGTCAAGGGATACGGCTATTTGGCGTTGGGAAATGGCATGGGAATCTGCGCAGGGCTACTGATGGTGTTGGTTTTGGCAAAGGTGGTATTAACCTTTAGTCACGCTAAAAAAGGCTTGGAAGATCCAATAGTAGCTTCAGTGGCACCGACATTTACGATGGCACTCATGGTTTTATGCACCTATTTGTTACAGATTGATGCTATTGCGTCTTATGTAAAATATCTGTGGTTTGTCGTGATTTTGATTCACTATGGTTTGATGGTTCTCTTTACCTTCCGCTTTTTGATCAAGCCATCGGTAAAATGGGAACATCTGTATCCTAGTTGGTTTATCGTTTACGTGGGACTGGGTGTGGTGGCTGTGACGAGTGGCAGCTTTTCCCCTGTTGTGGGACAGGTAAATTTTTGGATTGGTCTGTTTACTTATCTAGTGCTGCTGCCCTTCATCATCTATCGGGTTTTTAAAGTACAAAATATGCCTGATCCAACCCTGCCATTGATCACGATTATCGCTGCCCCCGGTTCATTGGAATTGACCGGCTACTTGAAAGCCTTTGACCATCCGCAATTTAGCTTAGTCCTATTGCTTTTGGTGCTGTCTCAAGTGTTGTATGGCTTCATTTGGACGCGAATCATTAAACTATTTTCATTACCATTTTATCCCAGCTATGCAGCTTTCACCTTTCCTTTGGTAATCTCGGCTTTTGCTGCGACAGAAGCTGCACATTTTTTGGCAGAATCAGGTTATGCTGCCGACTGGCTGAGGGTTTTGTCAGGAGTTGAAACAGTGATTGCCGGGGCTGTAGTCTTATTTGTTTTAGGTCATTATCTTAACTTCTTGCGCAAAGCAGTTGTGGATTTGCGGCGACAAGCTATGGAGCTGAACTAAAAAAGTAGCGTTGCGTTTCCTCGTTGGTGGAGAACAAATAAGTGATACAGGTTGAATATCAAAAAGCTGAAAGCCAGTGGAAATTGGCTTCCAGCTTTTTTTGTTCAATTTATCAGAGCGCAAAAGACTTGCCAAGCTGAAATTATGAGCTGCCTCACGATTGGGCAGCCCGCTCTTTAAGAATTTCATAGATTTGTTTGACGTCTTGGTTAGTTCCGCGCAGTTCATAGTCTGCTAACAGGCTAGTGTTGAATTGCACGGCGTATTGTTTAGCTGTCAGACAGTACTGGCGGTTAAAGTTTTTATTACCGCTACCGACAATACCTAGACAGTGGGCGGCATTTTCCTGATAGTCGATGTATTCTCGCAGGCTTTCGGTTAAAATTTCTTGGTCACCATTATCGACACCGTTGCCGCCTTCCAGATAAGTAGGAACGAAGGCAAAGAAAGGAACGGCTTCTTCTTCAGGTAATGTATTGTCATCGATCTCTGTCAATTCGATTAGTGGTGCCGCTGAATTAGTAGCATGTTCGTTAGCAGCATATTCCTGCAATCGTTTAACAAAAGAGCGGGTATTGCCGGAGATAGAGATGTAAAGAATCTTAATCATAGCTTGGGCCTCCTGTATGGGTTGAAAAATCTCTTTCAACTTCTGATTATAGCATTTCAGATTTACAAGACACGTTTTTCTGCTCAACATTGAGCAAGTTGCTTGCTCTTAATAACAAGGATGTTATGCTGAAGAGGTGACCGAACAACTTGTTTCGGAATTTTTTAAAGAAGAGGGATAACATGATTCGCTATGCAGAAAAAAAAGACGCTCACGAAATCGCGCCGCTGATCCTAGTGATCTTGAAAGACATGGAATTGCCATTTGTGGCCCGTTATGGAGACGAACAAACGCTGGCGGTGTTAGAAGCAGGAATCGTGACAGAAGATTATCGCTACAGCTATCGACGCGCTTTAGTGGCTGAAATCGATGGGCAGGTTGCCGGTGTGGCTTTTGGCTATTCGGATAAAGCAGAAGCTCAAATCGACAAACCTTTGAAGCAGATTTTGACAACGCTGGGCCTTGATCCTGAGGAAAAACTATTCACTGATCCGGAGACGCTGCCGGGAGAATGGTACTTAGATACCATCAGTGTTTCGCCAGCTTTTCGAGGACATGGTGTGGGGACTCAATTGCTAGAAGCACTACCTCAAATCGCCCAACGTGACGGCGAAGAAGTGATTGGACTGTCGGTGGATCGACAAAATCCAGGTGCAAAACGGCTGTATACCAGAATGGGCTATGAAACGGTAGCCGATACCGTGATTAGTGGTCATGACTATGAACACATGCAGCGAAAGCTCTGAGCTTTATCTGAGCTTTAATGGATGAAGTCGCTCCCGGAAACACACGTAGACAATAGCAGTAGAAAGGTTAGTCAGCCTTTGGATTTCTAAAAAGTAAAAGACGGCAATCTTCCACTTATTTAATGGAAGGTCGCCGTCTTTTGTTGGTTCATGTTTGGTAGTATTCCCTTTGTCAAAAGGAACATGGCCCTTGCCACAGCCTTTTTCGAGGTCCTGTTTTTCCTCTTAATGGTGGGTGCGGTAGTAATGGTCGCACAGTGTATGGCCGACTTTTTCACCGGCATACCAAGACAATGCGACACTGGTGAATAGGTAAAGTAATGAGTCATAAAATTCGGGGCTGATAAAGCGCATCAGCGGGAATACAAAAGAAAACATCACTACCCCCACGACCAGACCAATCAGGCCGCAAAGAAACGCGGCATTGCCTTGATCGAATTCAGTCACGCCGTAATCTGGCAATACTTCTTCACCACCGATAGCAATTGCGGGGATGTAGTAAGCAGATACCGGATCTTGCGGATTGAACTCGGCTTTTGTCAATGCGGTTTTACTACGTTCAGCTTTCTTTTGATATTCTGTTGGTTCCATGGATAAGGCCTCCTCAATAAATTGATGTGATATGTAGGTTTGAGGCAAAGAGAACAACGGCTCCTGTTTTTCCGTTCTCTCTTTAACCATTTTCACATCCATATTGTAACGCATATGAAAGCGGTTGTATAGTTTGTATACCGCTCTTTATGTAAGATTAAAGATTCAGAAAATTCGTTGTTGTCCAAGAACTTTATGAAAAAATAGAGATAACAAATTTCATCCAAAAATATTTTTAGTATATACCGTTTTATTGGGGATTGCAGCTGTTTTCAGATGGAGGGGGAGAATGCTCGGATGCTTTGTATTAGTTCAATAACAAAATGGGCTATACCAACTACCTTTTTGGATAGGAAATCGCGACAAGAATCTTTTTGAGGCATGTCAGGGGGCAAAAAAAAAACACCTGCCTTTGACAGACAGGTGGCGTGAAAAAACAGTTGTGCAATACATCGGGCCCTTTTTTGATCAATTACTAGGCAGAAAATGCCAATTGAGGTTACGATTGGCATCTTTTTTACGGTTGTACAACCAGTAGTCCATTACAGCAGCAATACAGATACACAAGGGGGCGTCTCGATCGTCAGAGACATCTAAGACATAGTAATCACCTGTTAAAAGAGAAGCCTTATCCATGGTCATCACAGTCTGATTAAAGTGATGGATACTGTAGCGATGATTGTAAATATCCCCTTGGACTGTCCAGTGAAGCTGTTGAATATAGTAAAAATCTCCCGGCCAGTTGAAAATCTTTTGCAAGGTGCCGACTTTTTTGAAATCTTCGTAGATCTCAAAGCGAGTACCAAAAGTAAAACTTACCTGCTTGATACTGGCGACTAACTGTCCGTCCATGGCATATAAGGAGAGAGCGTCTCCTTTAGTTCCCCAGCGACCCACCAGCAGAAACAGAGACTTTCCGGCTTCATTTTTCACAATCGTCCGTGTGACACTGGAGAGTTGTTTGTCTTGAATGAAAAATTCCGACATTGCCGATGGCCTCCTTTACCGATTGTTTACTGCGACTGTCAGAGACTTGTTATTGAAGGCACGATTAAAGATCTTCTGCAATCGCGCGACGGATTGCTTTACCAACACCAGATTCTAAATAAGAGTCGGTGAGGTATTTGGCGTATTCTTTTAACTCAAGGTGGGCATTACCCATCGCAAAACTGACTCCTGCCAATTGGATCATGCTGACATCATTCAGATTGTCACCAATCGTCATGACATCTTTTAAGTCGATGCCGCGATCTTTGGCAATATGTGCAACTGCAATTCCTTTTTGTGCATTTTTGTGGTTGATTTCGATATTGTTGGTACCTGAAGAGGTAACTACCAAATCCCCATAACCGTCGATATCTGCAGCCACCGGGCCCAATACAGCGGGGCCTTCTTTATGAAAGCAAATCAATTTTAAGACTTGCAGTCCCTTGTCTTGAATAGCAGTGCGAATGTCTGGTACATAGTGGATTGGCAACTGCTCCAGCTGAGCAGCAGTCATGGCAATGGCCATCTTGCGAGTTAGATGGGGCATCATTTCTGCAATGTGTTCAGCAAACAATTCAATCCGCTCTTCACGACTTTCGGAATAGAGCCCTTGATCAGTAAAGACTTCATAATAAATTTGTCGTTCTTCTAACAGATCCAAAATGGCGCTCGCTTTTTGATACTCAATAGGAACGGTAAAAAGTGAGTTTCCTTCTTCGTCGAAAACGTGCGCACCGTTCAATGTCACCATAGCACAGGTGATGCCGGCTGCTTTTAACGCAGGAAGTGCTTCGGGACGATTGCGTCCAGTGGCAACGATGAACTCGATGCCGCGGGCTTGTGCTTCTCTGATGGCAGCTGTATTTTCATCTGAAATTTGCATACTATTGTCCAGTAAGGTGCCGTCCATGTCGGAGGCGATTAATTTGATCATGTCATTTCCTCATTTTCTGCTTCGTTTCGGCTTGGGAGAATCCTCAGACCCAAGACCTCTCTGTCATCAGTTTACCACAAAATACGGGCTGACTGACAGTTGGATTGTTTGGTCAAGCCAAGACAAAGCAGCCAAAATGACGTACAATAATGCTGACAAAACAGCTGGCCGCACTTTTTTAAGATTTGTTTGCTACAGCTGACTAACAAAAGCACGCGGCAGGCAGTAAGTGGAGAGGATAAAACAGTGAAGACCATTATTCATAACAGTTGGCAGGAGATCTTGTCAGAAGAATTCACAAAGCCCTATTACTTAAAACTGCGGGAGTTTCTTAAACAGGAATACAGCAGTCAACGAATCCATCCGGACATGTATCATATTTTTTCGGCGTTGGAACTAACTCCCTATGAGAAAGTCAAAGTCGTAATCTTGGGGCAAGACCCGTATCATGGAGTAAATCAGGCGCATGGATTGTCTTTTTCAGTGCAGCCTGGAGTCAAAGTCCCGCCCTCACTACAAAACATTTATAAAGAGTTAGAGGATGATTTAGGTTATCCGCCAGTCGCGCATGGTAATCTGGTTTCGTGGGCCCAACAAGGCGTTTTGCTGTTAAACACTGTATTGACTGTGCGGGAAGGACAAGCTTATTCCCATCGTGGTCAAGGTTGGGAGCAGCTGACTGACAAAATCATTGAAGTCTTGAATCAACGGGAACAGCCGATGGTCTTTATCCTTTGGGGCAAACCAGCGCAAGAAAAGCTCAAAATGATTGATCGAAAAAAACATGCCGTAATTATGGCACCCCATCCTAGCCCCTTGTCAGCGTACCGAGGATTTTTCGGCTCGCAGCCTTTTTCCAAAGCGAATGCTGCATTAGTGCAGTTTGGAGAAACACCGGTGAATTGGCAATTACCACAAGTTCCGGAACCTGTGTGATACAATAGTTAAGACTGTTATATCATAATGACCGAACTATGTGAAAAACGTAACGAAGATAAAGCTTTTTTTATGTAACAGCAAATTGAAACTGTTCTTTTTAAAAGGAATAGTGTATGATGAAATGGAAAATATCAGGCACTGATTCACAGCTATTTTATGTTTTTGTGCCTTGCCAGTGACTAATTATCAGCCACGGCTATTAACCAATTGGAGGGTACTCAAGTGGAATTATTTGAAAGTTTGAAGTCCAAGATCTATGACAAAAAAATCCGCATCGCATTTCCGGAAGGGACTGAACCACGCATTTTAGGTGCAGTCGCTCGCTTAAAAGCGGATGGTCTGGTAGAACCAATCCTGATCGGTAACGTTGCAGAAGTCAAAGCAGCTGCAGAAGACCGCGGTGTGTCTGTTGACAGCTTTGAGATCCTGGATCCAAACGATTATGCCAAATTCGATGAAATGGTAGCGGCTTTTGTCGAACGACGCAAAGGCAAAGCGACAGAAGAACAAGCCCGCGAGATCTTAAAAGATGTCAACTATTTCGGTACGATGTTGACTTATATGGGCATTACTGATGGTATGGTTTCTGGTGCGGTTCACTCAACTGGCGATACCGTTCGTCCAGCACTGCAAATCATTAAAACCAAACCAGGTGTCAGCCGGACAAGCGGTGCGTTTTTGATGGTTCGTGGTCGCGACCAAGAAAAATACCTGTTCTCTGATTGCGCAATCAATGTGAACCCTAATGCGCAAGAATTGGCTGAGATTGCCGTAGATTCCGCTAAAACAGCAGAATTGTTTGATATTGATCCTAAAGTGGCTATGTTGAGCTTCTCTACGAAAGGTTCTGCGAAAGCACCAGAAGTTGACAAAGTAGCAGAGGCAACTAAAATTGCACAAGAATTGGCGCCGGATTATTTGATCGATGGTGAACTGCAATTTGATGCTGCTTATGTGGCTGCCGTCGGTGCCTTGAAAGCACCTGAATCACCAGTAGCCGGAAAAGCAACAGTCTTTGTCTTTCCAGATTTGCAATCCGGAAATATTGGCTACAAGATTGCCCAACGTTTCGGTGGCTTTGAAGCGATTGGACCAATCTTACAAGGCTTGAATCAACCAGTTTCTGACTTGTCTCGTGGTGCCAATGAAGAGGATGTTTACAAACTGTCCATTATTACTGCAGCACAAGCCTTGAGCAACGAAAAATAATTTTTAACTGAAAGATCGCAGTCGGTATTCGTGTCGGCTGCGGTCTTTTTGGTAGAAAAAAAGATTTAGAACGACTTCGCTTCTTAGACGAATACAGCTCTTCGCAGTAAATTATCAGTGGAATTTGGAGAAGTATTTCCGTAAGCAAACCTTTCACTTTTGGTAAAATTTCCTTTAATGGCACCGGTTTTTAAACTGTTTGTGGTATATTTTTTTGAAAAAGATTATTGGAAACGAGAGTGGCAGAATATGAACTTTATCGCGATGGATTTTGAAACAGCCAATTTCAAACCTTACAGTGCTTGTTCGCTGGCGCTAGTCATGGTGCGGGACAGTCGCATTGTAGGGGAATATTATACATTGATAAAACCAGAGACCGAGTTTTTCTGGAAAAATATCCAGATTCATGGGATTCGACCTGCTGACGTAGCCCAGGCACCAAAATTTCCGGAAGTTTGGGAACAGATTGCCCAGTACTACAATCCGAAAAGCTTAATCGTCGCCCACAATGCACCTTTTGATAACGGTGTTTTAAAGGGGTGCTTGGATTATTACAATCTGGAACAGCCGGAGTTTTTGTCGTTGTGTACAGCCCGGACTAGCCGCAAGTTATATCCTGAGTTTCCTAATCATCGTTTGAATACGATGTGTGAAAAGTTGGCCATTCGCTTAGACAATCATCACGATGCACTAGAGGATAGTCGGGCTTGTGCGGAGATTTTATTGCGACAAGAAAATGATTTTGGCATTGAACCCTTGAAAAAACTGGTGACGATTCAATAGAAGAACGCTGATAATCTTTCTGACACTGTTTGTTGAAGCAAAAGCAAATGACAAGCAACCTCCACTGGTCTGTAGTGGGAGTTGCTTGTCATTTTATTGTTAACTATTTCAAAAATTGATATTTCTTTCACTTTTAAAATACAAATATCGTAATTATCACAGGCACTCTTTCTAGTCTATTACGTGGGGAACAAGTCTTGTTAGTTAGAAATATTTTACATAGGATTCTACAATTTTTGGTAGTGCCGGTAAAAACTTTGAAAATCACTATTCATAGGAGGAATCAAGATTCCAGCATGGTTCAGTTCGCTTCCGCTATAGCGTTCTTGACTAGTTGCTTCCAAGTAGTCTGCATCATCATCCAGATACTTCAGCTGTAGTTGGTGAATTTGCTGTGCTGACTGCGCGAGGCCATTGCTGTAGACTAACAATGCCTCAATCTCGTTTTTAAATAGCCAGGCTGTGGCGAAGAGGTGATCTGGTAACTGGAGACGATAAAATTCACCGAATTGAAGCAGCTGACGGTGGGCTTTATAAAAAGTGATTTGTTGCCGAATTATTTCCAGATCTTCTGGTGTTTGTTTTTGAAGAGACAATTCATAGCCAAAATTTCCGCTCATTGCAACTAGACCACGAGTTTCCAAAGGCGTAATTCGGCCTACTTGGTGATTAGGAACATCTGAGACATGGGCCCCCATCATAACTGGTGGATAAAGATAGCTGTAGCCAGATTGGATGCGCGTACGACAGAGGGCATCAGAGTTGTCACTAGTCCAAGTTTGAGGCATGAAAGCCATCATTCCCGGGTCAAAGCGACCGCCCCCGCTGGAGCAATTTTCAAACAGTACGTTGGGGTAACGCCCAGTGATAGTCTCTAAAATCCGATACAGTCCGAGAACATAGCGGTGACTGATTTCTTTTTGACTATCTGCTGGCATCAGTTGATTACCGACTTCTGTCAAATGGCGGTTCATATCCCATTTGATGTAATCTACATGGCCATCCTTGAGATAACCATCCAGCATATCAATCAAAAAATCTTGTACGTTTTTTTGACTAAGGTCCAGTACCAGTTGTCCGCGTCCTTCTGTCATGGGATAGTTGGCTACTTGCAGGACCCACTCGGGGTGTTGTCGGAACAAGTTACTGTTCTTTGAGACCATTTCCGGTTCGAACCATAAACCAAACAGTAAGTCTTTTTCGTGGATTTTTTTTGCTAGTCCAGTGATGCCTTCGGGAAGCTTGGTCGTATCTGGCTGCCAGTCTCCTAGAGAAGTCGTGTCGTCGTCTCGTTTGCCAAACCAACCATCGTCTAAAACAAAGAGTTCAATCCCAAGATCTTTAGCTTGCGTTGCTTGAGAGAGAAGCTTTTTTTCAGTAAACGAAAAGTAATTTCCTTCCCAAGTATTCAACAGAATCGGCCGAGCTTTATTCTGCCAAAATTCCGGGATTAAATGCTCTTGGTAGAGTTTGTGGAAGGTTTGTGACATTTTGTTGAAGCCGCTATCACTGAAATTTAACACCACTTCTGGTGTTTGAAATGCGGCTTTTGGCGAAAGTTTCCAACTGAATTCTTCTGGATGAATTCCCAGCTGGACACGGGTACTACCGTATTGCTCCACTTCTGCTTGGGCTAAAAAGTTGCCGCTGTAAATTAGGTGAAAGGCGTAAATCTTTCCTTGATCTTCAGTGGCTTGAGGCTCTGCTAAGGCGATGAAAGGTTGATGCTGTGGACTGCTAGTCCCTCGTAGGGAGCTAATTGCCTGAATGCCACTACGCAAATGACTGCGATTGATATTGGCTTCATCCGTGTGAGACCCATCCAATGTCACAAAGTCAAAGTCTTTTGAGGGAAAATCTAACAACATTGATCCCGCTTGTTCCAAGTAGACAATTTGTTCAGAGTCGTTGTGGTAAGTGATACTGCGAGTAATTACTGGACGGTCCGGGTAAATGGTGTAAGTCATGACTTGACTCAGCTGTTGAATAGTATCCACCAAAGTAATTTGTAGTGTTTCCGCAGCTGGACCACGTAGCGAAGGCAATCCGGCTAGCTGTGGCTTGCCGGTTATAATCTGATAGTCACTGAATTCAAAGGCGGTCACTCCTTCGCCAGCTAAATTGCGAAATCGATAATTGGAAACACGGTAATCGAGACTACCATTCGTGCTGGTTTCCAGAGGCAGCGTATTTAATGAAAAGTGACGCTCCTCGGCGATTGGATTGGTAGCAAAGCCACGACCAATCAGCTGTAGTTGATTGCTACCATGATAGCTAGTCAATGGGGGGCCAAAATAACGATGTGTAAGATATTTACCTTTTTCAATCCCGATGACATAGCTGAGTTGATCATTTTTTAAATGGAAAAACTGTTGTGATTCATCAAAAGTTATCAACATAATTAAGCCCTCATTTCTATTTGCTTAACCAGAGTGTACGCTGCATAATAGAAGACAACAAGACGAGATAATTGTAGGGAGGGTAAAATATTGCAGACATTTCTACGACAATACCATTATGTACAAACACGCCAGTTGCCGATATTGCAAGCAGCTAGCTGTGGGCAGGGAAATCAAGAGTACAATTGGGATGCTAGTGTACGCAAAGAGCGACTGGTAGTCTTGCAGGTGACCCTCAGTGGTTGCGGATTTTTGGAACACCATGGGGAGGTCAAAGAACTGCCGGCTGGAAGTGCCTTTTTAGCAGCGATGCCTGGGAATTTTCGCTACTATGGCGAAGATTGGCAATTCTTTTATTTAGAATTTTCATCAATCTTCAGCCAATGGTTAGAGCTACCCCTGGCAGTTTTTCAATTGACAGAGGAAGAATTGAACCATTGGCAAAAACAAATCCAACAGTTAGAGGAACTGCCTCTAAGTCTCTATAAAAATGCCCAAATGGCCATGACTCTTTTTTTGGAGATAAATACTTTATTGGCAAAAAAACAGGTACCCCAAGACCCACTCATCAAAAGAGTTAAAAAATACTTGGATCGTCATTTTCAAGAAGATCTGAGTTTGACTGAGGTGGCAGATCATTTTGGGTTATCCAAATACCAACTGATTCGCAAGTTCGAGGAAAACTACCATACAACACCGATTACTTATCTGAAGAAAATCCGTGTTATCCACTCATTGGAGTTACTGTTGGGGGAAGATAAAATTGCAACAATTGCTCGCCAAGTAGGCTATGCCAACGGGAACTATTTCAGTAAGGTGTTTCGCAGTGAGATGGGAATGAGTCCCAGTGAGTATCGAGATAGTCGCAAACGCTACGGGCAATGAATTTGTTATCGAAGTAGTAAGGCAAATGCAAAAAAAACGATTGCGACCTGTTTGATCGCAATCGTTTTTTTCTATGGGATTTTTAATCAATCATTCGGCTCATGAGCCAAACATCTAAAAAGCGACCGTCATCGGCACGGGCGCCTCGGACTAATGTTCCTTCAATAGAAAAGTCGAATTTTTGATACAAGGCAATTCCTCGCTGATTGTGGACTTGAACAGTGAGTTCTAAGCGTCGGATGATTTCAGTTTGTTCTGCCCAATAAATCACTTCGTCCAGCATTAAGCTGCCTAGGCCGACACCCCAGTATTCTTGTAAAAGGGCGATGCCGACTTCACCGATATGGCGGGTACGGGGATCACTGTCAGCTGTTACTGATGCAATTCCTGCTAAAGCTCCCGTGGAAGTTTCGGCTACCAACAACAAATTATTGGGACTTTCTTCAATGGCTGTCAATTGATGGCCCAATAGTTCCGGTGTAAGATCCATGCCGAAACGGTCCAGCGCGATGAACTCGGTTTCACTGCCTAAAAGCTGCATCAGCTGTAATAAGTTTTGGGCATCGGCAGCTTGGGCTTCTCGCAAATGAATTTCTACAGGCCCTTTCATGAAAGATTCTCCCAAGCAGCCAGAATTCTTTGTTCAAAAGCACTTCCTTGTGTACCGAAGACTTGGAAAGAAGCTTTGCGACGATCAGGATCTGCGCTGTCTTTCTCCAATATCAATTCCAGATAGTCTGCTGGCAGACTGTCTGCCAACATGTTGCCCCATTCAACTACGGAAAGGCCGTCACCTTCGAAATATTCATCTAAACCCAGATCGTCGGCACCATATTCTACCCGATAAATATCCATATGATACAGCGGCAGGCGACCGGCAGTATATTCTCGGATGATTGTGTAGGTGGGACTTTTGATCATTTGAGTGATCCCCAGTCCTTTAGCGATTCCTTTAGTCAAGGTGGTTTTGCCAGCACCTAGATCACCAGTCAATACCAAAACATCTCCCGGCTGTGCTACTTTTCCGATGAGCTCAGCTAATTTTTCAGTTTCTGATACATTTTGCAGCAGCATCTCAGTCATTCCTTTCACCACCGCCTGTCTGAAAAGTTCAGCATGCCAGCGGCCTCTTTGCTAGGGTCAGTATACCTGTTTACTGGTAGTAACGCAAAACCCGACATCCTTTAAGACAATTTGTATAAGAAACACCAAACAGCACCGTTTCTTTGCTACGAAACGGTGCACTGTAAAAACTCTGTGGGTCGAAAACTTACAAATGAATATCCAGTTCTACCGGGCAATGGTCGCTGCCGAAAATATCTGTGTGAATCTTGGCATCTGACATTTTGTCCTTCAAATCCTCGGAGACGACAAAATAGTCAATGCGCCAACCTGCATTGTTTTTGCGGGCGTTAAAACGATAGCTCCACCAAGAGTAGACCCCCTCTAAATCAGGGTAAAAGAAGCGGAAGGAATCGACAAAACCGGAATTTAGCAGTTGGGTGAATTTTTCCCGCTCTTGAGGAGTGAAACCAGCATTTTTCTGGTTGGTTTTCCAGTTTTTCAAATCAATGTTTTCGTGGGCAACGTTTAAGTCACCACAAAGGATTACCCCTTTTTTACTGTTCAACTGATTGAGATACTGACGAAAATCGTCTTCCCAAGTCATACGATAATCTAGTCGTTTCAGTTCGTTTTGAGAATTTGGGGTGTAGCAGCAGACTAGATAAAATTCTGGATACTCCAATGTGATGACCCGGCCTTCTTGATCATGAGATTCAAGACCAATACCATAACTGACAGATAAAGCCGGTTCTTTGGCAAAAATCGCTGTTCCGGAATAGCCTTTTTTGACAGCATAGTTCCAGTATTCGTGGTAATTTGGCAAATCCATTTCAATTTGACCGGCTTGCAGTTTGGTCTCCTGCAAACAAAAGAAGTCGGCGTCTAATTCATTGAAGACTTCCATAAAGTTTTTTTGCATCACGGCGCGCAAGCCGTTGACGTTCCAAGAAATCAATTTCACGTATCATTTCCTCCAGTTGGTTTTTAAAGCAGTGGCAGCTGTTATCGTAATCCAGGATTACTATTGCGAAAAATTTCAATCAATAGCAGGGCATCTGATGATACAGCCGGCTGTTAAAACCTGTTTCTCTGTTCATTTTAACGAAAGTTGCGGTAAGATGAAAGAAAACACCCCTGTCAAAATGAGACACGAAGCAGGAGAAAGAGGCGTATTATGAAAGTTGGAGTGGTTGGAATCGGAAATATCGCTCAAAAGGCATACCTGCCAATTTATGCTGAAGCAAGGGACCAGGCGGATTTTTACTTCGCCAGTTCACAGAAAAGTACCCGCCAGTTGCTGAAAAATCGCTATGGTTTTAAGCATGTTTATGAAAATATAACAGAGCTTTTGGCCGAAAAAATGGATGGCATACTGATTCATGCAGCCACCAAAGCGCATTATTCGTTGATTAAAAAGTGCTTGGAAGCCGGCGTTCATGTTTTTGTGGACAAACCGCTGACAGAATCAGCTGTTCAAAGTCTTGAATTGCAGCAGTTGGCCCAAAGACGCGGACTGCTCTTGATGGCCGGCTTCAATCGGCGATTTGCGCCGTTGGTTCAAGAGTTAAAAGCCACACCGGAAAAGCATCTCTTGATCTTGCAAAAACATCGAATTAATAAGCCGCAGCCAGTCAAATTTGTGATTTATGATCTGTTTTTACATCTGGTGGATACCGCAGTCTATTTATTAGAAGAGCCGGCTGTGTTTGCTGGCGGCGGGCTGATGGTCAAAGATGGGCTGTTACACCAGGCACATCTACAGTTGAAAACAGCAAGTAGCAGCGCTTTTTTGCATATGGATCTAGTGAGTGGTACCAATTTGGAAAATTATCAGCTGACAGCCACCAATGGCCGGTTAGAGCTAGCAGAATTGACTCGTCTGACAGTGACAGACCAACAACAAATCGTTGAAAAGCGGGGCAATGATTGGGAAACAACGCTAACTAAGCGAGGCTTTGCACCCATGGTCACGGCCTTTTTAAAGGGAGTCGAAACCGGTGATGGTAGTTGTCTACGCCAAGAACGGGTGTTGCTGAGTCATCAATTGTGTGATGAGTTATTGCAGCACGCAAGCCAAGATTAGCACATCAGCACGACAGCCCCAGAGCTCTGATTGCTGTTTATAATAGAGCAAGCCTCAAAGACTAAGGGCAGTCGCAGCTTTCACCACGGACTAGCCACCTTTTACAACTCGTGCTAAAATAAGCGAGATGTCAATTGACCGCTGTTTGTAGACTCTATCCGATAAAAAAGTACGAAACAGGATATAGCAAATGCGAGAAAAACAGTGAGTAAACACAGATTCTGAGTCGCTAAATGTGCAGTAACTTACCAAGAATTATAAAAGCAAACTGCAATAAATACTACGCTGACAGCAGAACCTGTCTATAAAAAGAGAGGGACTATTCTTGAAAAACGAATTTAAAGCACAATTTCCCACCATTACAATTTTAGTGGATGAGCCGCTAATGAATTATACCTTTACCAAAACCGGCGGACCAGCTGATTTGTTAGCCTTTCCTAAATCTGCGGAAGAAACGAAGGCGCTGGTGGATGCTTGCAGAATACAGCAGATTCCCTGGATGGTGTTGGGCAATGCCAGTAATTTAATCGTCAAAGATGGTGGTATTCGCGGTCTGGTGATTATGTTGTCAGACATGACAGCAGTCACCGTGACAGATACGCTGATTACAGCAGAAGCAGGCGCTAAGCTGATTGATACCACTTATGAGGCACTGGCGGCTTCTTTGACAGGATTTGAGTTTGCGTGTGGTATTCCTGGCAGTATTGGTGGTGCAGTCTTTATGAATGCCGGGGCTTACGATGGGGAGATTCGAGAGGTCTTTGAATCTTGCGATGTGCTGTTAGCAGATGGCTCGATTCTGACGTTAACCAATGCTGAGATGGATTTCAGCTATCGTCATACGATTATTCAAGAAATGGACGGCATCATTTTACGGGCTCGTTTCCGTCTGACACCTGGAGATCACCAGCAGATTGAAAAACGGATGAAGGAATTGACGGAGTTGCGCTTGCTGAAGCAACCGCTGGAATATCCATCCTGTGGCAGCGTCTTTAAACGTCCGCAAGGTTACTTTACCGGAAAATTGATCCAAGATGCCGGCTTGCAAGGCTTAAAATGGGGGGGCGCGCAGATTTCCGAAAAACACGCCGGCTTCATCGTTAATATTGACAATGCCACCGCAACAGATTATATCCAGCTAATCGCTCACATCCAACAAGTCATTAAAGAAAAGTTCGATGTGTCACTGGAAACGGAAGTTCGGATCATTGGTGAAGATCAATAAGCCGTTTGTTTAGATAACGAGTTATGTTTTATATCAGCAGCCACGAGAAACGAATCGCGGCTGCTATTTTTTGGCAACCAGCCAGCAAGCATACTAAAAAGATGAAAATGATTGTTTTTGATACTGTGAAAAATGAGGCTTCTGGAACCAGCCATCTGCTAGTGTATTAAACCGTTGATCTGTGAAAGAGCAGAAAATCAGACTCGGCTCAGCTGAAGTACCGTCAGTAGCGAGTGCGTCTCATCTGACTTGAAAGCGAAGGTAAGATAGTGCTTACAGTAAAAAATGCGAAAAACGATAATCAGAAAAAGCTTCCTATCTTGAAATACCCGTGCTCCCTTGGTATGCTCAAGTGGAAATAAAATAATTGTTATTTATGAGAAAAGAGGTAGAATCATGAAAAAGGTTAGGGTACTGGTAGGTGTTTTAGTAGGGTTCTTGTTACTGACCGGTTGTGGCAAGAAGGTGCAAGAAGAATATTATGGGGCGTTGAACAGCAACACGGAAAATAAAACCGTCGATATCAGCTTTAAAATCGATCAGTTGGAACTTGCTATGGCCAATGATGAGGATGCTGCAGCAGGGATGCTGGCAAACAGCATCTTGAACAGCTTGAAAGATGCGCAATTGACCGGCACAGTTGCCAATGATACAAAAAATGACCGGCTGCAGATGGATTTGGAAGTCAAAGTGTTAGGTTCTACTTTTCCAGTGGAAATTTTGACAGACAATAAAAAACAAATCGCTTATATGTCTACCGATATTTATCAGCAAATCATGACATTGGCCGGATCTCTGATGGGGAGCGGGGATCTGGGAGCAGCGGTAGATACAGAGGCTTTAAAAGGAAAGTATCTGGAATTAAACGCCGAAGACATGAAAGATTTACTAGCAAGTAGTGGCAGCCAAGAAACTACGGAAAGTGGTACCGCAGCAATCACCGCATTGCAGACAAATAGCGACCTCATGAAGAAGTGGTTGTTGACCTTGGAGGCGGATACTTTCAAAAAAGACGGCGATAAAATCAGCCACACTTTCACGAAAGAAGAGCTATCTGATTTTGTAGCCTATGCTGAAAAAAACGGTGACAAAGAAGCCAAAACGGCCGCAAGCCAGTTGAAAGAAACCTTACAAGATCTGACGGTCTTTGATTTGGCAACGACAGTGGATACCAAAAACGGTGCACAGGATATGAAAATGACGATGACCGGAGCGGCGGACGGCAATACGATCAATGCGGCATTCAGCGTCACAATGAAACCTACCGACAAAAAGGCGGAAGTCAAAATGCCTGCCGCAGATCAAATTGTGACAGAAGAACAGTTATCCGATCTGTTGGGGGCTGGCGATCTTTCTTCCGGCGATTTGACAGAGGAAGATTATGATTTTTATGATGAAGGCGACTATGAAGAAGAACCGCTGACAGATGAAGAATTCCAACAAATGTATGACGAACTGGCAGCCACCAAAGAAGATTACACACCAGAAGAGCTGCAAGATTATTTGGACATCTTTGAAGATTACGTGACACCAGAGCAGTTTGCTAAACTGCAAGAACTCCTTTCCGAGGGTAGTTCCTTGTGAGAAAAGCGTAGAGAAGAATACAATGATTGAATCAAAAAAAAGCGACCTGCAATCGGAAATTACCGAATCAGCAGATCGCTTTTTTACTTTTCACCTATAAGTGTTACAGAATTTCAGTTTCGTTTTTTCGGTTCAGACGCAGCAAAATGCTGGCAATTGCTGTAGTTAAGAGGCCGCCGACCAGAGCTTCGGGTACCCCTTGTGTACCAATGACGGCCAAAATAGCACCATAGACTTGATCTGCACCTTTATCAATCAGTTTTCCATACGCGTCCTTGAATAAAAAGTAAATCAGGTTCATCACCAGCAAAGTGTTGGTGAGACCTCCTGAGACACCGGCAATAAACAAGGCAACACCGTTTGCCTTGTCTTTTGACAGGCGACGGCAAAGTTTATAGACATAATAAGGAACAACACCAATCAAAATACGCGGAATGATTGCGACGATCAGTGCCTTCCAACTGCCGTGATCGGTTCCGATGATGGGAATAAAAGGTGAAAAGACAAATGCCAAAGCGCTGGGACGTGTCGTGGCATTGATGACACTCATCACACCGAAACTAGCTCCCAAAAAGGCGCCCAATCGCGGGCCTAAGACTACAGAAGCGATGATCACTGGTACGTGGAGAATCGTCGCATTTAGTGGTCCGATGGGGATGAAACCCAAAAACGGTACCACCGACATCAAGATCATGATTCCTAAAAAGAAGGCAGTCAATACGATATCAAAGGTTTTCTTATTTTTCATTGTGCTAACTCCTGTCGCAATGGATTATGGTGGGAAGATTGCCTGTCGTTCAGTCTTGGCTACGGTCGTTTTCCGCCAGTTCGGTTTCGATGGCTTTGACGATCATTTCGACTGTGGCCAGAGCCCCCCGTCCGAAATCACCGCAAGCTAGCATAGCTTCCCGCGGCTCTATCTCTTTATACCCAACTTCCTTCAAGTAAGCAAGATTTTTTTGATTGACGGGATTTTGATACATATAGGTATTCATAGCTGGAGCGATCATGCGGGGCGTTCCGGGACGAATCGCCATTGCAACCGTTGAAACCATGTCATCAGCAATTCCGTTAGCCAATTTACCGATGGTGTTGGCAGTAGCCGGTGCGACGACGAAGAGATCTGCCTGTTTAGCTAAATCAATGTGGTTGATCTGATCGGGTTGGTTTTCAGCCATGACATCGGTATGGACTGCTCGCTTAGATAAAGATTGTAACGTCAGTGGGGTGATGAATTTTGTAGCATTTCTAGTCATCAAAACGTCAACAGCATAGCCCCGCTTTGTGAGCTCATTGGTAAGATCGGCTGCTTTGTAAGCAGAAATGCTGGCGGAGACTCCCAGCAGGATATGTTTTTGTTTCATGAAGAAAACTTCCTTTCCATAAAGTATAATCGTGCACTAAGTCTCAATGGCTGAAATTTGAAAGCTATTGAGACTTAGCCTTTGTTGACAACTCTCGCTGCTACGGTGGTTAAAATCAGTTGAGCAATCGCAGATTTGGAATTGGCCTCGCCTTTGACGCCGGTATGATCTAACAGATAGCCGTGATGTTGTCCTTCTTTGATGGAGGTCAGGTCATTGGCCAATACATAGTCGGCTCGGTTTTTTGCTAGATTGTCTGCGGCTACTTTGAGTAATTCCTCTTTGGTAACGTCCACTAGCAATTTGAAGCCAACTAAAAGCGTCTGCGGCTGCTTTTCTTTAATCATGGCGATGACTTTTGGCGTCTGTTGCAATACCAAAATCAAATGCTCGGTTTGGGAGGATAGTTTTGTTTGAGTTTGGGTTTGCGTCGCGGTTTTTCGCAGCAATTCATTGAAGCGCTGCCCATCAAGCATCTCGTCGTTGTCACGAGTAGACAACCAATCATTAAAAACAGCTAACCAAGTATCCTGGTCGCTTGAAACTTCAGGGGTAAAGTCGCTGACTGCCATCGAATGGATCACTGCATCATAAGGCTGCTTCTCTAATAGAGCTGCCATTGTTTCATGTAACTGCTGCGTATTTTCGATTCGGTGCAGTCGGATGCGAGGATCGATTGGCGGTTCGACGGCGCCCTTGGCTATGATGTAATCAACAATGGTGGTTTGTTGGGCCAATGCTGCTTTTGACAATTCTACGCCTAACTTTCCAGAAGAGTGATTGGTAATGGCGCGGACCTCGTCGATTTTTTCGGAGGTACCACCGGCTGTAATCAAAATGTGCATATTTTTCACCTACATTCTAACGATAGTGCGGCCGCTGTGCGTACCGGCCAAAAGCGCTTGTGCAATTTGGGGAACTTCAAAAAGAGAGACTTCTGTAACCGGCAGATTCTGTAAAAAGTGCAGATTCTGCGCCAATTCCTGCCAGACCTGTACACGCTGTGTCATAGGAACATTTACCGAGTCAATACCTGCTAAGGTGATTCCTCGTAGGATAAAAGGCAAGACCGTAGTAGTCAATTTGATGCCGCCAGCATTGCCGCACAGTGCAGCTACCCCACCATAATAAACGGTAGGCAGAATCTGTGCCAGTAAATCGCCTCCGACTGTATCAATCACGCCATGAAATTCTTGTTTTGAAAGGGGCCGGGGCTTTTCTGTGATGAAATATTCCGGTTGGATGATTTCAGTAGCACCCAACTTTTTCAATTGATCGGCTACATCTTTTTTACGACTGACCCCTGTAATATTTTGATAGCCAAGCTGTGATAACAAGGCAATAGCAAAACTACCCACACCACCACTAGCTCCTGTGACTGCTACCGCTTGTTCAGGCGTTGTTTTAGCAACAACCTCGCGAAGTGCTAAAGCAGCAGTAAAGCCAGCTGTACCAATAAGTGCAGCCTCTCGGAGACTCATGGTTTCGGGCAGTGGCACGAGCCAAGAGGTTGGAACAGCCTGAAATTCACTGAGGCCACCGGGATGACTGACTCCCAGACCAAAGCCGGTCACTAGTACAGGCAAGCCCTCAGGAAATTGGGGATCGCGACTTTCAACGATGACACCAGCTAGATCGATGCCAGGCGTCATGGGATATTGACGAAGGACGCCGCCTCTTTCACTTAGCGCCAGCGCATCCTTATAATTGACTGCCGACCACTGTACGCGAATCAGCACTTCGTCGGCTTTGGGTTCGGGCCGGGGAATCTTTTCTACAGTAACGGCGAAGGTTGGTTCGTTTTTTACGATTAATGTGTGGCTTGTTTTCATGTTACAAATCCTCCAATCAAAAGAAAATGACAATTTGCAGAAAGTCGTCATTTCCCCATTTCTTTCCAATCAATGATACCATAAACACAGTATGCCGCCACAGGATATCTTCTTGGAAACAAAGGGGAAAGACCTGCCTGCAACAGGGATTTCCCTCTGAAAATATTTCTGGAAACGGGCCTGAATTTTTGCTTGTTTTTTCTGCAAGAATCAGTATGCTTATGAAGTAACTTAAAAAAACGGAAGTAGCGTTTCAAAAGGTGCCACAACGGCAACGAAACGCTATAAAAAGGGGAGGACGACAGTGGCAAAACCGATCATTTCATTCGAGCACGTGACTAAGCGCTATGAAGATACTGACGATGCGGTGCTGAAAGATATCAGTTTTGATATCGAGGAAGGAAAGTTTTACACATTATTAGGACCATCCGGCTGTGGCAAGACCACCATCTTGCGGATCATCGCTGGATTTTCCGAAGCAACCGAGGGAGACATTTATTTCGATCAGAAACGAATCAATGACATCCCCGCCAATAAACGCCTAGTAAACACGGTGTTCCAGGATTATGCGCTATTTCCGCATATGAATGTTTTCGAAAACGTAGCATTCGGCCTGAAGATTAAAAAATTGCCGAAAGCGGAAATCGAAAAGAAAGTAATGGAGGCTTTGCGCCTGGTCCAGCTGAAAGGCTATGAGAAACGTGAAATCAGCGAGATGTCAGGTGGACAACGGCAGCGGGTGGCTATCGCCCGAGCCATCGTTAACGAACCGAAAGTTTTGCTTTTGGATGAGCCATTGTCTGCTTTGGACTTAAAACTGCGGACGGATATGCAATATGAATTACGGGAGCTGCAACAGCGCCTGGGGATTACCTTCATCTTTGTCACCCACGACCAAGAAGAAGCGTTGGCGATGAGTGACATCATTTTTGTCATGAACAAAGGTAAAATTGTCCAAAGCGGCACACCAGTGGATATCTACGATGAACCCATCAGTCACTTTGTTGCGGATTTTGTCGGTGAATCCAATATCGTTTCCGGCACGATGATTGAAGACAACCTAGTCGAATTTGTAGGCAAACGTTTTGAATGTGTCGATGGCGGTATGCGGCCCAATGAGCCCGTCGAAGTCGTCTTGCGACCAGAAGACCTTTCTATCACGACAGTGGATCGGGGCAAGCTGGTGGTAAAAGTCGATACTCAGCTTTTCCGCGGCGTCCACTATGAGATTATCTGTTATGACGAAGACGGCAATGAGTGGATGGTCCATTCTACCCGTAAAGCCAAAGAGGGTAGCCAAGTTGGCCTGTATTTTGAGCCGGAAGACATTCATGTGATGCGTTTCAACGAGTCAGAAGAAGATTTTGACGCTCGTTTGGAAAGCTACGAAGAATAGGGGGCGCGGATATGACAAAAATGCGGCGCCTTTACTCAGTTCCTTATTTTTTCTGGCTGTTGTTGTTTGTGATTGCACCGGTATTGTTGATTGTCTACCAATCGTTTTTTGATATGGACGGCAACTTCACCTTTGCGAACTATCAAACGTATTTAGGCAGTGGCAAATACCTGACCATGACGCTAAATTCAGTCGTTTATGCTTTTTTTATCACTGTTTTGACACTAGTGATTAGCTACCCGGCGGCTTATTTTTTGACGAAGCTCAAGCACAAAGACTTGTGGCTGTTGTTGATTATTTTGCCCACCTGGGTGAATCTGCTGTTGAAAGCTTATGCCTTTATTGGGATATTCGGCGTTCACGGTGGCATTAATAATTTCCTGGGACTCTTTGGAATCGCACCGAAACAGATTCTCTTTACCGATTTCAGCTTTCTGGTGGTTGCCACTTATATCGAACTGCCATTTATGATTATACCGATCTTCAATGCCTTGGAAGAATTGAATCCGTCATTGATTTTTGCTAGTCGCGACTTAGGAGCCAATAGCTTTGAAACCTTCCGGCGAGTGATTTTCCCACTGTCTTTAAATGGTGTTAAAAGTGGTGTCCAAGCTGTCTTTATCCCCTCCTTGTCACTGTTCATGTTGACCCGTCTGATTGGCGGCAACCGAGTGATTACTCTCGGGACTGCCATCGAACAACACTTTTTAGTGACTCAAAACTGGGGGATGGGTTCGACTATTGGTGTGATTTTAATCATTGCCATGTTTATCGTGATGCTCCTCACCGGTGAAAGAGGGAAAGGGGGCCGCCGCGCATGAAGAAAAAGAAATTTCGTTGGTCAAATTTTTATTTGGCAATCGTCTTTATTATGTTGTACCTGCCGATTTTCTACTTGATTTTTTACTCCTTCAATGCCGGCGATTCCATGAACAGCTTCAGTGGTTTTTCACTCCAGCATTATCAAGCAGTCTTTCAAGACACTCGCTTGATCATTATCGTGTTGAACACGTTCATGTTGGCCTTTTTGTCGGCACTTTTGGCAACGGTTATCGGAACTTTCGGTGCAATGGCGATTTATTACACAAAAAAACGCCGTACGCGTACAGCGCTGCTATCGGCGAATAATATTTTGATGGTTTCACCGGATGTCATCATTGGTGCTAGCTTCTTGATCTTTTTTACGATGGTGGGAAGCGTCTTTAAAAGTTTCCAACTTGGCTTTACCAGCGTTTTGTTGAGCCACATAGCGTTTTCAATTCCAATTGTGGTTTTGATGGTCTTGCCAAAGCTTCAGGAAATGAATGATTCCATGGTGGATGCCGCACGAGATTTGGGTGCCAATAATTTGCAAGTGTTGCAGAATATCATTCTGCCTTTCTTGACCCCAGGTATCATTGCCGGCTATTTTATGGCTTTCACCTATTCACTGGATGATTTTGCCGTGACCTTCTTTGTTACGGGAAATGGCTTCACCACGATGTCCGTAGAGATTTATTCTCGTGCTAGACAAGGAATCAGTTTAGAAATCAATGCTTTATCGACACTGGTCTTCTTGTTTTCTATGATCCTGGTTGTGGGCTATTATTTCATCAGTAAGGAAAACCGCGTGAAAAAAACGGGACGCCAACGCCGTAAAGGATTGGAGGTGCCGGAAATCCGATGAAACGACTACAATCTTTGATTATTGGAATCATAGCGATCATTTGTGTGTTACTTTTGGGGGTTAAGCAGCTGGAACACGCAACGGGAATGGCCGGTGCCAAAGTCGTCAATATCTACAACTGGGGTGACTATATTGATCCTGATTTGATTGCAAAATTTGAAAAAGAGACCGGCTACAAGGTAAATTACGAAACTTTTGATTCCAATGAAGCCATGTTCACTAAAATCCAGCAGGGTGGCACTGCTTACGACATCACCATCCCTTCTGAATATATGATCCAAAAGATGATGAAAGAAAACCTATTGATTAAGCTAGACCACAGCAAGATCAAAGGGCTGGCGAACATCCACGAAGATTTCTTGGATTTGAGTTTTGATCCAGGCAATCAATATTCCATCCCTTATTTCTGGGGAACGTTGGGCATTGTCTATAACGATAAATTTATCAAAGAAGGCGCCCTCACTTCCTGGAATGACCTTTGGAACAAAGAGTACCGGGACACGCTGATGGTTATCGACGGTGCCCGAGAAGTCATGGGAATCGGGCTTCAAAGCTTAGGTTACTCTCTGAATTCCAAAGACGACAATCAACTACACCAGGCATTTGAACACTTAAAAGGGTTAACCCCCAATATCAAAGCCATCGTAGCTGACGAGATCAAAATGTACATGGCAAACGAGGAAAGCTCACTGGCCATCACCTTTTCTGGAGAAGCCGCGGACATGATGTCTGAAAATGAACACCTTCATTATGTCATCCCGAAAGAAGGCTCCAATCTTTGGTTTGATAATATTGTCATTCCAAAAACGGCTAAGAACGTTGACGGGGCCTATGCGTTTATCAATTTCATGTTGGAACCGGAAAATGCGGCACAAAACGCCGAATATATCGGCTACTCCACGCCAAATGAAAAAGCCAAGGAACTATTACCCAAAGAGGTTTCTGAAGATCCCCAATTTTATCCAACTGATGACATGTTGAAAAATATGGAAGTCTACGAGGATCTGGGCAAAGACTACCTGGGGATTTATAACGATTTGTTCCTTGAGTTAAAGATGTACAGGAGATAATGGTAAAACTCAGTAAGAATGGGGATTTATCAACGTTCTAAAGAGCTAAAAATCCTTCTTTTTCTATCTGAGTTTTCCAATCTTCTACCAAAAGCGGCTGAAAAGCCGCTTTTTTTGTGTTATTTTATTTTTTCTACCACGTTTTTCTACCAGAGATACTTTGCTAGAAAAACTTTGCGATAGAGATTTTTACCAGACGATGTTGAAAATAAAAAGACAGAAACGCTTGACCGTATATAGGCGTTCATCTATATTGTATATAGATAATTATCTATATATAATTCAATAGGAGGTCCTCCATGGAAAACTATGAACAGATTGCTACCATCATGAAAGCCTTAGCTGATCCAAAAAGGCTGAAAATTGTTGACTTACTTTCTACAGCTGACTCTCTTTGTGCATGTGAAGTGTTGGAGCATTTTGACTTTACTCAACCGACATTATCACACCACATGAAGCTTTTAGAGAAGGCAGGAATTGTCAAAGTAACGAAAAAAAGTCAATGGCATCATTACGCTTTACAGGAAGATCTTGTTGAGGATTTCCTAGTAATTTTGAAGGAACTTCTTATCAAAGAAAAATCAATTAGCTAGTAAACGATAGGAGCCTTATGGATGAACAATGTATCTACGGAAGTAACTGAAAAACCTGCAATAAATTTTTTCGAGAAGTATCTAACAGTTTGGGTATTGTTATGTATGGCAGCAGGCATGCTAATCGGAAAGTTTTTACCTAGTGTCGCAGACCGGTTAGAAAGCTATCAAGTGTTAAATACAAATATTCCAATTGCCGTTTTAACTTGGGTTATGATTTTCCCAATGATGATGAAAATCGATTTTAAATCAATACTGAATGTTCGAAAAACATATCAGGGAATTATGATTTCTAGCATTACAAGTTGGCTAATTAAGCCGTTCTTGATGTTTGGCTTAGCTTCCTTCTTCTTTTATGTTGTTTTTAGCAATTTTATCCCAGCAGACTTAGCAAAAGACTATGTGGCTGGAGCGGTTTTGTTGGGGGCAGCGCCATGTACCGCTATGGTATTTGTTTGGTCAAATCTTACAAAAGGTGATCCAGCGCATACCTTGGTTCAAGTATCAATTAACGATTTATTAATCATTGTCCTATTTGTACCAATTGTTTCCTTCCTTTTAGGAGTAAATAATGTGTTTGTACCATGGAATATTCTTTTTGCTTCTGTACTACTATTTGTGTTAGTACCGTTAGTTGGCGGGGCATTGACGAGATACTTCATGATAAAACGTAAGGGAATTGATTACTTTAACAATCGCTTCTTACCAAAGTTTGACTCCATTACAACGATTGGCTTGTTATTGACATTGGTAATCATTTTTACGTATCAGGGGGATATTATTTTAAACAACCCATTTCACGTTCTCATGATTGCCGTGCCTTTAGTCTTACAAAATATTATTACCGCAAACTTTGCTTATTTTACTTGTAAATGGACAAAACAGCCTCATAATGTGGCAGCGCCAGCAGCTTTGATTGGTGCTTCAGACTTTTTCGAGTTGTCGGTTGCCGTAGCAATTACGCTTTTCGGTGTCAATTCGCCAGTTGTACTTGTGACAACAGTAGGCGTTCTGACAGAAGTGCCTGTTATGTTGTTATTAGTAAAATTGATCAATGGAACGAAAGATTGGTTCCCGACAAAAGGAGAAAATGAATGAAAAAAATCTATTTCTTATGTACGGGCAATTCCTGTCGAAGCCAAATAGCGGAAGGATTTGCTAAAAAATACTTAGATGATTCTTGGGAGATTCGAAGTGCTGGCGTTGAAACTCACGGCTTGAATCCTAGAGCGGTGGCTGTAATGGAAGAATCTGGAATCGATATTTCGAATCAAACATCTGACTTGATTGATTTGGACTACTTTAATCAGTCCGATATGATTATCACTCTTTGCGGTGACGCAGCAGATAAGTGTCCCACGATTCCAAAGGAAAGCACTCATCTTCATTGGGATTTAGTAGATCCTGCCAAAGCGAAAGGATCTGAGGCAGAAATTGGAAGTGCCTTCCGAAATACAAGAGATGAAATCGAAAAGAGAATGATTGAATTATCGAAGCAGTTAAACGTGTAATTCAAAAAGGGGATGGGGTAAGGTATGTGGACTTGGATTAGCGACCAATTACTAAAAATGGTTTGGCTAAATGATTTGATGGGGAAATTGATTGAGCGTTTTGGACTTTCGCTAGACAGCAAGATAGGGGCAAGTCTTCAATTCTTTTTGTTTGATACAATTAAGATTTTTATTTTATTAACAATATTAATTTTTGTCATGGGGGTTATTCAGACTTTTTTTCCACCTGAAAGAACCAAAGTATTGTTGGGTGGCTTAAAAGGTTGGAAGGGGAATTTACTGGGAGCACTTTTGGGAACTGTTACGCCTTTTTGTAGTTGTTCTAGCATTCCAATTTTTATTGGGTTTACAACCGCTGGATTACCTTTGGGAGTAACCTTCTCCTTCCTTATTTCCTCACCAATGGTTGATATTGCCTCAATTATCTTGTTAATGTCTTTCTTCGGCTGGAAATTTGCGGTAGCTTATGTTCTTTTAGGATTACTGCTAG
Source organism: Enterococcus infantis (assembly GCF_049166715.1). Classification (NCBI taxonomy): domain Bacteria; kingdom Bacillati; phylum Bacillota; class Bacilli; order Lactobacillales; family Enterococcaceae; genus Enterococcus; species Enterococcus infantis. The sequence goes on from NZ_JBMHFB010000006.1 coordinate 38,469, forward strand.
CTGTAATTGGAGGTACACTCATTGATAAATTACACCTAGAGAATGAAGTTCAAGATTATATTCGCGAAATGGAGGAAGGTCTTAGCCAAGTTGAAACCTATACCATTAAGAAAAGAATGTCTTATGGTTGGGGGCAAGTGAAAGAGGTTGCCAGTAAAGTCTGGCTTTATGTATTAATTGGAGTTGGGATTGGTGCGCTCATTCATAATTGGATTCCGACCAGTTTTATTCAAAGCATTCTAGGTAATAATAATCCGTTTGGGCTGATTATTGCGACCTTAATTGGGGCACCTATTTATGCAGATATTTTTGGTGTTCTCCCAATAGCAGAAGCACTATTCTCAAAAGGGGTGCCAGTGGGAACTTTGATGGCATTCATGATGTCTGTCACAACGTTGTCTTTGCCGTCATTAATCATGTTAAGTAGAGTAGTTAAACCTAAATTGTTAGGAATCTTTATCACAATTTGTATTGTAGGTATTTTATTGATTGGCTTTACTTTCAATAGTGTAGCTTTATAAAACAATAAGGGGATTAGATAATTATGGAAATCAAAATTGTAGGTCCAGGTTGTAAAAACTGTCAAAAGTTAAAAGAAAATGTGGAAACAGCAGTATCAGAGTTAGGTATGACACCAACAATTACAAAAGTCGAAGATATGGCTGAAATCGTGAAAGCTGGTGTGATGAAGACTCCAGGGTTGATTATTGATGATAAATTAGTTGTTAGTGGCCGGGTTGCAAAACCAAAGGAAATTAAACAGCTATTGCAAGAAGTTTGAAAGATATCATTTATATAAAAATCACTGGATGTTTCGAGATATTCGAAAGAAGTACAAAATAATACTGTAAAGACAAACTCCAGGTCGGGTTTCGCCACAAGCGAAATACCCGATCTGGAGTTTTGTCTATTGCAGGAAGGCGTAGCCGGACTGCATGAATAAAGCCCCCGGTTCTAACAGGGGGCTAACAAAGAACAGGAAACTGTGACAACTACCCATTGGGGAGTGTCCTAGCAGTATTTTCTTTGTCACATGCTTATAAAGCTTGTCACTTTATTTTGATGATGGATACGCTGCGTTTAACAGACGTTCTTTCTCGACTTCCATCACGAATGGTAGATAAAGATATCGTTGTTCTAGTAGATATTGATTGTCCTCTGTGTACTGATAAGAAGCGGTTTCTTTTGAATAGACCAACGGGGCAATTCGCACATCCCCGGTTGATTGATTGATCGAGTATAGAAGGATGGCTTTTTCAACAAGTTTCTTGGGCAAATGTTTCCCAAAATAGGAATAGGATTCTTGATTTGCTAAATAGACGAGTAAGCGATCCACACTAAAGTTGGAGAAGGTAAAGGGCATTATGTGCAGAATATGATTTTGATTATCATGTTGTAAATAGAGTTGCGCTTCTTTACCAAAATTAGTTGAACCAAGGTAAAGTTGCTTTTTCTCATCGATACATTGGAAAGTAAACTGGTCTTGTTCGGTTGGTGGAATGAGGTTTGTAATAAAAAATTCAATCATCCGATCCATTTCTTTTTCACTAACAAGACCGGCTTGTTTCATTTCGTCTACTATCAGTCCTTCAATCTTAGGATCAAGCTTACCAGCCTTTTTTTGAAGCATTTCTAAAATGTATTGATTTTCTTGATCACCATACAAAAGATATTCGTTTGTGACATGCCCCACCTCTGCAATTTGGTGAAGGGTTTCGGTTTTTGGAAGGTTAATTCCACGTTCCCAGTTATTGACAGTGCTTCGCGGTAAATCACCAATTAGTTTGCCAAATTTCTCCATACTCAACTTTAACTCTTGGCGAATCTGCCGAATTCGATTGCCCACTGCTTGCTTGTCTATCTCCATGAAAACTCCTCCTCAGGATGAATTCTTAAATTTAGTATACGTGCGTACTTAAAAAAAGTCAAAACATATTGACTTAAAATAAATACAAGCGTACAATTAATATGTACTTAAAATAAGTCCGGTAGTTCTTTGACAAGTAAATAGCAGAAGGAGGTTTTTCTATGAATCAAGTGAATCAACATGATCTCGGGGAATCGATTCGAGTTTCTCGAGAAGAAAGGGGGTGGACCCAGCGATATTTAGCAGAAAAAGTGGGAATTTCGAGATCGTTATTATCGAAAGTAGAAAAAGGAACGAGACAATTAAGTGCAGAAAAATTGAATCTTATACTGGATAGTTTGCAAGAAGAGCTAGTTCCAGTTAATCGTGTTTTGATTGATTATCTAACCATTCACTTTTTCTCGAATCAACATTTAAAACTGATTGAGGCAATCATTGGCATGCCCATTGAACGCTTTGAGGAACTGGATTATGCGCCAAAGGGCTATATTGGCCAATACGTATGGAATCAAGTAATCACAATTCGGTATTCCATTGACGATACGGTAAAAGGAACCGTGATGGAGTTTTCAGGTCAAGGCTGTAAACATCTTGCCATGCGTTTGAAGACCGCAAAATCAAACTGGCAAGAGTTCTTCCGTAAGGTATTAGCTTCTCAGGGAAACTTTACACGGATTGATTTTACTTTAGATGATTTTGTGGGGAGTCTCAGCATTCCAGAACTTAAGCGTAAGGTAATGCTAGGCCATGTGTGGACCACTTTTCAAGTGAGTGAATCCCATGGCGGGACGGATATCACAAATAATGAATCAAATGGCGAGACCTTGTATTTAGGCTCAAAGAAGAGTCAATGTCGCTTTTGTTTTTATCAGAAGGATTATGAACAACGAAAGCGACGAGGAATTCCTTTAGAAGAGGCAGAAGTGAAAAATCGCTTTGAACTACGGTATCGAAAAGAGAAAGCGCAAAGCTTAGCAAAGATTATTTCAAGAACCCATGATTTAACCAAACTGTTCTTTGAGTTACTTAATGGCGCAATTTGTTTTTATGACCGTGATCCAAATGATCCAGGGGCAAAAGTTGATAAAAAATGGGCAGCCTTTATTGGCAATCATGGCGCAATCACCATTTCTTTAGAGACAATTCCTCAAAGCTTTGAGAAAAGTATGAATTGGTTAATTCATGGTGTTTCGCCATCGCTAGCTTTTATTGCACAAGTGGATCAAACGTTTCATTCTTCCTTGTTGTCTTTGATTATTGAACAAGGAGAAATGAATCCAAGACAGATTAAACTTCTCCAAAATATGAAGGCAGACCCAGAATATTATCAGGAGGAGGTTGAGTATTATGAACGAAAACTACAAAGTATATCAAATGAGAAAACAAGCTACTAAAAAAGCAAAGTACTGCTTACACAACAAGTTGTGCAACGTACTCCGCCTCGACAAGACGAGTATAACACAACCATTGAATGAGAAACAATTGATTATAAAGAGGATTAATTTAAAAGGAGTAAAGTATCAGGGGGTGAGAGATTGGAAACAAAATGTGATTTCATGGTAAATCGTGCAATTTTGATAGAAATGGGCTTTAAACCTAGTCAAGCTGCACGAATGATTAAAGAGAGCAAAACGTATCTTGCACGGGTTGAAGGAATAGATTTTTATAATAATCGCCAAGTTGGTGTGGTGCCATCTCGAGTAATTGAACATCTTTTTCACATTCAAGTTGCGGAATAAACAGTACAAGCGCGGTACTATTAAAGTAGCTTTTCTCAAGCACAGGGAGGAATGGTACGATGCCAAAAATTAAAAATATTTACCAAGATAAAAAGACAAAAAAATGGTTCTTCCGAGCATATCTGGGCATAGATGAAGATGGAAGAAAGGTTCAGAAGACTAAACGAGGTTATGCTTCACAAAAAGATGCCAAAATTGCTTATGACAAGTATATGGAAACACATGATTTTAACAAGACAGTTCCTAATCAACTGTGTTCTACCAATCAAATGACTTTTGAAGAGTTTTACAAGGATAGGTTTGTAAAATGGTATGAGAGACAAGTGAAAAGTCAAACATATGAGAATGCACAATTCATATTCGAAAAGCGAATGCAGTTTTTCTATCATTTTCGTGTTCGAGATATTACAAGTCACGATATTGAGGATTGGCTATTTGAACTAAGCCAGACGGAGTCACGTAATTCACGGAAAAAAGTCAATGGCGAAATGTTATCAAAATCTTATATCAATCGGATTCGGGGACACTTAAAGATTGTATTGGATCGGGCTGTTAAAGAGGGGGTGATTGCTAAAAATCCCGTTGAAGATGTTTCTTCGCTTCCCTCTGAAAATAAGAAAGTTGAGTTTTGGGAACACAGCGAGTTTCTAAAAGTGATGAACGAAATGAAGGACGATAAGATTCAAACCCACCATCGGAAGATTGTGTATGAAATGCTCTTTTATACTGGTATTCGGATTGGAGAACTTGAAGCGTTGTCTTGGTCAAATGTAGATTTCGAGAAAAACACGATAACGATTGAGAAGACACTGATTTATAATACAAAAGACGATTGGTACTTTTCGACTCCAAAAACTAAATGCGCTTATCGAACGATTGGGATGGGGAAGAAGCTTTCGTTAAAGCTCAGACAGTGGTATGACTTGCAAAAACGTATTGGAAATTTTGAATATGTTGCTCAGTTGGACGGAACCTTTACGCCACCTTATTCTTTCGCAAACTGGTTAAAAGAGGCTGCTAAAAAAGCGGGTGTCAAACCGATTAAACTTCACGCGCTACGACATTCTCATGTTGCATTTCTAATTGAGCAGAATATTCAACCGCTATCTATTCAAGAACGATTGGGCCATGCGAATATTCAAATTACTTTAGGAACTTACGGTCACTTATATGCGAAGTCAGATCAACAAGTGGTAAATGCGATTGATAATGTTCAAGAGGGCGCTATTCTTTCGAAAAATGACGATTTATTGCCAGTCTGAGTTTTCCACTACGCTACCAGAAGACATATAAATGCTTTCGTACCAGTGTTTTTGGTTGAGTTGCTCCTGTTAAAGATGTATAGGAGATAATGGCAATTTTTTTGGTCCTTTCCATCTAGAAAAGTAGAGAATAAAAGAAAATCCAACAAAAAGCTGCAAGAATGCCGAGATGGGCAGTCCTGCAGTTTTTTGTTGGAGATGAATCTAGCTTACATAGTTGGGTACGGTTTTGTAGTCTTGCCATTTTTAAAATGGACAGGTAAAACTACTGGATCTCCAATATCTGCACCATTAATCAAATCAAAGAGGAGATCCAAAGCAGCTTGGGCCATTTCTTCGATAGGCTGTTTGATTGAAGTTATACTTGTTTCCAGACCCTCAAAATATTGAAAGCCATCGTAACCAATTATTTGGATATCTTCAGGAACACGAATTCCCTTTTTATCAAGATAGCTTAATAAGAGTAAAGCAGTCTGATCATTCATAACCAATAAGCCATCACAATTTTGATTTAAAGAAAAGAAACCATCAAAGAATCTTTCATAATTTAATATAGGCTCTGGCTTCTGATAGATGGCAACCTTATATCCGTGGATTCGTGCCATATCAACAAAACCATCTTTACGGCTTAAAGTATCATTTTTTTGTGGTGCAATAGCTGCAATATATCCAAGATTTTTACAACCACGCTTAATCAGTTCCTCAGCTGCAATTTCTCCGCCATGATAGTTGTCAGAAGTAACATAGGCAACTTTTTCACTGAAGTATCTATCAATACTAACAAAGGGGATATTAGAAGAAACATATTTTTCGATATTATTGTAGGTGAGGGCGATGATCCCATCGACCTTATTTTGCCTAATCATATCCAAAAATTCTAATTCAGCATAGGCATCAGTATTATTACTTGAAATTAATAGCCGGGTATTTTTTTTTCTGAGATGACTTTCAATATGGAACACGAATTCTGAGAAAAAGGGGTGCCAGATGCTTGGAACACTAACAGCAATAGTGTTAGATTTTTTTGATTTTAGTACTCGAGCATATTCATTTGGAAAATAATTCAGCTTTGCCATAGCAGATTCAACTCGTTGTCGAGTTTTTTCTGAAACCTTACTGCTATTATTTATTACCCGTGAAACAGTAGTCGTGCCAACTTTTGCCTCTTTTGCAATATCACGAATTGTTGTCATTTTATCCACCAACCTTAAAAAAGCGCTTGCATTAAAATTTGTATGATGCTAATATTAACACACAAGTGGTATCGTTACCAATAAAAAGTTGGAAATTACTGCCATATTTTTTTGAGTCAAAATGGTAACGATACCACTAAAAGAAAGGAAGATAGAGATGAAAAAGACATGGAAGCAAATTTTTTTTAGTTCACTAATTTTAACTGGCGGGGTTGTATTGACCGCTTGCGGTAATGGTGACTCTGCTAGCAATAGCAGCAAAACAAACATCAGTATGTTTTTGACAAAGGTGGAATATAAAAAAGAAATGGAAGCTTTTGTCGATAAATTTGAAGAAAAGAATAAAGATATCAATATTGATGTGACTTTTGTTGGCGGTGGGGAGGATTCTGAAGCATCCCTGAAAGCTAAATTCTCTTCAGGAGAAGAACCTACGATTTTCATGGCAGCTGGGTTAGATCAATTTAGTAATTATAAAAAGTATGCTGCTGATCTTTCTGATACAGAATCAGTTAAAACCGCAATTCCAAGTACCATTGAGGCGATGAAGCTCGATGATGGTGGCGTCGGTGCTGTCCCAATGAGCATGGAAGTATATTCATATATCTACAATAAGGATGTATTTGAAAAAGCCGGAATTAATGCGGATGATATCAAAACACAAAATGATCTGACCAAAGCAGTAAAACAAATGGATGCTCAGAAAAAGAAATTAGGATTAGAAGCCGTTTTCGCCTTCCCAGCCAAGGAAACTTGGTCAACTGGAATGCATGGTGGCGGTATCTTCGTAGCACCAGAATTTGACTATGATCCAGTCAAAGCTTTTGAGGCACCAAGCTTTGAGTTCAAATATGCTGACCAGATGAAGTACTATGTTGATATTCAAAATGATTATTCTATTCAGCCAACTGCTAGTCTGGATTATTCAACGCAAATTGACGATAAGTTCATCGGCGGGAAGGTTGCTATTGCAATGCAAGGAAGTTGGGTAGTTCCGACATTGGTCCAAGCCGATGAAGAGTGGGCTCAAAATAGCGTAGGTTTATTACCGATTCCTGTTGACAACACACCAGAACGATATATTGATGGTGGTTGTTTAAACTATTACGTTGTTAATAAAGAAGCAGGTGAAAAAGAAGTAGCTGCTGCTAAAAAATTCCTAGATTATATGAATTGCTCAGAAGATGGTAAGAAAAACACTGTAGAAAACTTCATGTTTATTCCGGCTTATACAGGATATGAAGACTATAAATCTGAGAATAAATTAATCAATGAGTACACAGAATATGTTAACAACGATCAATATCGGCAATCAGTATTCAATGCGGTTAATGTCGACTGGTTAAAAAATACAATTGGAACAGGCATTCAAAAATATGTCTCAAACGAAGCCACTTGGGACGACATTGTCACCGAAACAAAGCAGAACTGGCAAGCATCGGCAGATAATTAAGGAGGTGCAAAAATGGTTATGGTGGAAGAATCAATATCTACAAAAACAAAAACTCTTAGGAAAAATACAATCAATAGTCAAAAATGGTCATATAGCTTTATTTTGCCAGCAATTTTTGCCGTCACGGCTATCGTAATCGTTCCATTTGTAATTGGAATCTATTATTCATTTACAAAGTGGGATGGAATTAGCACCTCGACTTTTATTGGTCTGGATAACTTCAAACGTTTGCTTGAAGATACAGAATTTTTAACATCGTTGTGGTTTACGATTAAATTCTCTTTTGTAACAGTGATTTTGATAAATCTCATCGGTTTATCACTGGCATTAATTGTCACCCAAAAATTTAGGGGTGCAGCACTCTTAAGAACCATTTTCTTTATGCCAAATCTGATTGGTGGGTTAATCTTAGGCTTTATTTGGCAATTTGTGTTCATTAAAGGTTTTACTGCACTTGGCGAAGCGATTGGAGTAGAGCAGCTAAGTGGCTGGTTAGCTTCCCCTGGAACTGGGTTCTGGGGGATGGTAATCATGGTTGCCTGGCAATATGCCGGTTATATTATGGTGATTTATATTGCTTTCTTGCAAGGTATAGATGAGTCTCTGTTAGAAGCTGCGAGTCTGGACGGAGCAAGTGAATGGCAAAAATTCATCCATGTTAAGTTTCCGATGATTCGACCAGCATTTACAATTAGTCTGTTTATGACGTTATCTTTCTGTTTTAAAATCTATGATCAAAATTTGGCGCTAACTTCCGGTGGACCATTCAAATCCACGCAAATGGTTGCAATGAATATAGTGAATACGGCATTTTCTCAACGTGAAATGGGCTTAGCACAGGCCAAAGGAATGGTATTTTTCCTAATCTTAGCGCTTGTTTCGATTTCACAAGTCTATTTCAGTCGAAAGAAAGAGGTGGAAGTTTAGATGAAAAAGAAAATCAAATTATCGCCAATTTTTGGAATTTTTTTCGCTTTGATATGGCTGTTACCTTTTTATTTGATCGTAGTTAATTCCTTTAAGTCGAAGAATGAAATTTTTTCTAATACACTTGGTTTACCAGAAAACTTCACGATTGCGAATTATCCTGAAGCATTTAAAGAATTGGATTTTGCAACCTCTTTTCTAAACACGTTTCTAATAACGGTGGTGGCAGTAATTTTAATTTCATTGGTCTCATCAATGGCGGCTTACGCGATTCAGCGGTCAGACAACCGACTGTGCAAAATTTTCTATTTTGTTTTCATCACTGCTATGTTAGTTACGTTTCAGTCAGTTATGATTCCATTGGTCTCTATTTATGGTAAAGTGCACTTACTAAACAGAGTAGGGCTTGTATTCATGCATCTCGGGTTTAATGTTAGCATGGGCGTATTCATGTTTGTCGGAGCTTTAAAAGGTATTCCAAAATCCCTTGATGAAGCTGCTACTATTGATGGTGCGAGCCGGTGGCAAATTTTCTTCAAAATTATTTATCCGATGTTAAAACCAACTGCGGTAACGGTAGCCTTACTGAATGCCATTCTAATATGGAATGATTATCTGTTGCCATCTTTGGTTATTAATAAGCCGGGCATGCAAACAATTCCAATTAAAATGTTCTACTTCTTTGGTGCCTATACAAAACAATGGCATTTGGCACTAGCAGGATTGCTAATTGCCATTATTCCAGTTATTATTTTCTACTTCTTTATGCAAAAACATATCATCAAAGGTGTTGCCGATGGAGCAGTAAAATAAGATATTTTTTTACAATTCGTTTATAGAATTGATAGATTAAGGAGTTAAAGGGATGCAAGAAATCACTAAAAAAGCAAAAATCACTCAAGTAAAAGATTTATTAAATCGTTTAACCGATTTAAGTAAACTAGCGGAGCCACCTAAAGACGGGGAAAAATCTGGAACGTTTTCCAGCTATGATCGTTCTTCACAATACGATGCAGAAAATGACCAATATATCAAATGGGCGGCAAATGATGATGGTGATGGCATCATTAGGATTGACAATGACGAGAATGTCGTTGTTGAGATGGATGGACCTGGAGTGATCTGGAGAATTTGGTCTGCACAACCTGGAAATGGGAATATCAATTTTTACTTTGACGGAGAAGAAACACCGAGTTATTCACGTCCATTTAGACAGTTTTTCGAGCAGATATGTGACGACGTATCTCCAGCGGGATTCCCTAGTTTAATGCCTAAATTATCTGGGGGTTACAATTCATTTTTTCCCATTCCTTTTAATAAAGGAATTAAAATTACTTTTTCAAAGGACTGGGGTAAGTACTACCATTTTACTTATTCGAAGGTCCCAAGCGACGAAATATTACCCAATTTTTCAGATCTTCTTTCAAAAGAAGGATTGATTGCAGTTGCTGAACTGGATAGAAAGTTATATGCCAGAGGGGAGTCATTTTTTGACAATAAGTTTTTAGAACACTGTGTGATTGCTAAAGGCTCCGAGTTTACAATTCAAAAGAACGGTGCTGGCGTAATTAACTATCTAGGCTTTGAGTTTGATTATGAAAGCTATGCCCCAAGCGATTTGGAAGAAATCTTACGTAACACATTGTTAAAAATATATTGGGATCAAGAAGAAACTCCTTCGGTATCCGTACCAATTGGTGATTTCTTTGGTACAGCTCCAGGATATAATCAATTTAAGACACTGGTTAACGGGGTGTCCGAAAAACGGATGTATGCAAATTGGTATATGCCCTATTCAGAAGGATATAAGATCGTATTAGATAATCAGAGTAATATGAAATTGAATTGTCGGCTAGTTCTGAATAGCCAAGAGTCGTCCAGAGCACATACTGATACATTGCTTCGATTTCATGCAAAATGGCATAATGGTGATTTTTTAGATCAAGATGAAACCAAATTTCAGAAAGGCGGAGAGCGTTGGCCCGACTGGCCATTGTTATTGTTAAATGGTAAAGGCAGATTTTGTGGAGTCCATATGCATGTCTTTGACACTTGGCTTGATCCACAAGCAGAAAGCGACATGTGGTGGTATGGTCAATGGGACGATAAAACCATCGATTGGTGGTGGGGAGAAGGCGACGAAAAATTTTTTGTAGACGGCGAGAAGTTTCCTTCAACATTTGGCACAGGAAGTGAAGATTATATCGGATATGCCTGGGCTGCCGAGCCACCTTTTGCACTTTTCGATTCTGCCTATGCAACCCAATCTAGGATGCCAGTCAATGGAAATGGGCATACCTCAGTAATGAGGCTTCAAATTTGTGATAATATTCCGTTTAATAATAGTTTTGAAGGATTCATTGAGAAATACAAAGCTTGTAACTGGAACGGAAGAAATACCTGTGTCTATGAGGTAACACCTTTCTGGTATCAAGAAAAAGGAACGAATGATTGCTATTCAACATCTAGCGCAAGTGATAGAAATGCCACGTTGATAGACAAGCAAACTGACTAATGTAAAAACTTGTTTGAATGTCAAAAAGCTGTTACAACATTTAAAAAAGTCTGGTGACCATTAGTTTATTAGGTCACCAGACTTTTTTTGTGAGGATTAAGTATATGAAGTGTGGATGTTACCTGTTACAATCATAGTGTCGAAATAAAGCTAATAGTGTTAAGTAAGGGGATAAGTTATGCTGAAAGATCAAGTACTCTCGTATGTGACTGAGAACACTCAAAATAAGGATAAATGGCAAAATAACAATGCTAGGCAAATAGCAACTGAGTTTAATGTTAGCCGCAATATCGTTTCACAATATCTTAATGAGTTTTGTAAAGACGGTTTGTTGGGAAAAATTAATACAAGACCGGTAGTTTTCCTAAAATTAGCAAAACAATCAGTTGGCGGGAAAGACTTCGCGACATTGTCTGAAGCTGAAGAATGGATGAAAAAAAATCGATATTCAGCTTTAGAAAATACAATAGGAAGTAAGGGAAGTCTAAAAAAAATAATTGATCAAATTAAGGCGGCAATTCAGTATCCAGATTTTGGACTACCGATATTACTTCATGGAGCAACTGGCACGGGGAAGAGCTTTTTAGCAAAGGCCATTTACCAGCACCTTGTTACTTATGAATTTGTCGATGCTGATAGTAATTTTATCGCGGTAAACTGTAGTGAGTATGCAAATAATCCCGAGCTATTTCTGGCCAATTTTTTCGGTTTTGTAAAAGGCGCATATACTGGTGCTGAGAAAAGTCGGAAAGGTCTTGCAGAATTGGCTAATGGTGGGGTTCTTTTTCTTGATGAAGTACATGCATTAAGTAACGAATGTCAGGAGAAGCTCTTTCAATTTATGGATACGACTTATTTTCATCGCTTGGGGGATAATGAAACTAGGTATCAGTCAAACTGTCGGATTGTTTTTGCAACTTCTGAAAAACCGGAAGAAAATTTACTGACAACGCTTTTGCGGCGAATTCCAGTAAAAGTTACACTACCTACATTAAAAAGTCGTTCTCTCACCGAAAAGAAACAGCTGACTCAGATGTTTTTCAAAGGAGAGGAAGAAAAACTTAAGAGAAAAATTCGGGTTTCAAATCACTACCTAACGTTTGTTGCCAATTATGACTTCTCTGGCAATATTGGAAATTTGAAGAATATTATTCAACTAACTTGTGCAAATGCATATGCTTCTAATGATAGCAATTCGCATTTAGATGTTAAGATGGCGAATTTACCAGCGATTGTTGGGACACAATACGATCTAAATAAGCTAATGGTAAAAAAAGTTGAAATGATTGAACTGACCGATATCTTAAACATGGACCATCTTCTCTCTTACGAACAATTTTTAAGAGGAATAAATCAAATTTTTGTAAGGCGACAAGAGGCTGAGGATGTATTTATTGACTTGGATCGCTTCTTTAAAAGACAGTTTAACAAAATTCAAATGGAGACTAGTGATAATCACGCAAGTTATTTGGAATTAAATTTTAGACACTATGTGAAGATGCTTGAAAAAGAGTATCAACAAAATGTTGATTTTTTCTATTCAAAAATTGCGTTGTTTTACTTGAACCGTTGGATTAATGAAGATGTCTTAGGCCTATCAGAAAAAGAAGCTGCTGACTTGTTTGATTACTTTGTTGCTAACTGTAGCCGAGAGTTTATCATGGTTGAGGATTTTGGTAATAATTGCGATATTACTTTTAATAAAGTTGAATTGGTTGTTTTAACGGTGCTGTTCCGCTTAATGATTGATAAAAGTTATAGCCAAAATCGACTCGCATTGATTGTTGCGCACGGAGAATCAACGGCAACCTCGATAGCAAAAACTGCCAATACTTTAATCGGGGACTTTATATTTGATGGGATTAATATGCCTTTGCAAAGTACTTCTGAGGAAATTTCAAATCAAATTAATAGTTACTTAAAAGAGAGAAGTACCTTCGATGAGTTGATTCTATTAGTTGATATGGGCTCTTTGGAGAAAATACATGAGCGATTGGATATTCCAGCGAATAAAACCATTGGATTGCTTAATAATGTCACCACCAAAATGGCATTGGAGGTGGCGAATCAATTAACATTGAAGATACCCCTAAAGGATATTTTAAGTAGTATTCGTCATAATCATGAAATTAATGCAATCTATCAAGCGTCTAAGATAAAAAAAGATATGATTTTATGTTCTTGTGCCAGTGGTTTGGGAACGTCCTATAAGCTAAAAACAATTCTAGAACAAAGCTTCCCTAAACAAACGGATATTTTGATAGAAACTTGCGATTTTTACTCACTAGCTAACGAAAACTATATAGAAGAACTTGAACAAGAATATAATATCTTGTTTATTGTCGGCACACTGGATCCGGATTTAGAGGATATGATTTTTTATTCGATTGAAGAATTGATTCTTGGCTTAAATATTGAAGAAATTTCGAGCAAACTTACGAAGCATTTTTCAAGTTACGAAATGGAAGCTTTGAATCATAATATTCTGAAGAATTTTAGCTTAACTAATCTGATGGAACAGTTAACCATCTTAAATCCGACGAAACTACTAGAGCAAGTGACTGATGCAATTTATATTTTGCAAAACGATTTGAATGTCATCATTGATAATAATACTAGTTTTGGACTATATGTTCATATCAGTTGCTTAATCGAGCGTTTAGTTACACAATCGCATTTGCAGGATGAAATTAGTTTGAGTTTTGAAGACAAAAAGCTAGAAAATTTTTATTATAAATTTAAACGAGCATTCACTGTCGTTGAGCAGTATTATAGTGTCGAAATTCCACCTTTAGAAGTAAGTTATGTATATGACTATATGAAAAAAGCTTGATTTATCAAGCTTTTTTATTTTTGGCATGCTACTTGCTTATAGAAAAGTGTAAATCAAAATCTAGGAGGAAATAAATATGAGTATTGTAATGACAAGAATTGATAATCGCCTATTACATGGCATTATCGTAACACAGTGGGCGCCAATGTCAGGAGCAAATCGGGTAATGGTAATTGATGATAAGGTTGCAAACGATGATATCGCAAAAGCTAGTATGCGTTTAGCTCGTCCAGCTGGGATGGCGGTATCGATTATTACCGAAGAAACTGCCATTAAGAATTTCAACAATGGAAAATACGATCGCGAAAAAGTTTTTGTTATCACAAAAGAGCCAGAAACAATTTTGAATCTTGTAAAAAATGGCGTGGACATTCAAAAACTGATTATTGGTGGCACGGTGGTCAAAGAAGGTGCTAAACAATTATCACCACGAGCATATGCTTCTGCTGAGAATATTGAAAGCTATCAGGCGCTTTTAAATGCAGGTGTTGATATTGTCACTCAATTTGTGCCAGCTGATAAAGCACAGAATGTTTCAACACTAATTTAATAAAAAGGAGAGTAAAGAACATGCACTTATCAGTATTTCAAATTATTATGTTAACTGTTTTAGCCTTTATAAAACATGTGGATTATTACGGCATCCCCATGATTTTCGTAAACTATCCAGTTTTCTGGGGGCTGTTTACCGGGCTTTTGATGGGTGATATGAAAACAGGGTTAGTTGTTGGTGGGACCGTGCAATTAATGTCTTTAGGTGTTGCTGGCTTTGGTGGTTCATCAGTACCGGATTATGGGACTACAACGATTATTGCTACTGCTTTTGGTACTTCCCTTGGAGTGGAGGCCGGCTTGGCAGTTGGTTTACCAGTAGGAATGCTAGGCGTTCAATTGGATGTTATTGTTAAAATTTTAAATGGCTTTGTTGTTCGTAAATCACAAGAATATGCAAATAAACTTGAGTTCAAGAAAATGAACAGCATTTTATGGCTCGGTCCTGTGTTCTTTGGACTTTCAGCAGCAGTTCCAGTATTTTTATCTGTAACTTTAGGACAATCTGCTGTTAATTTCTTACTGGAAAGTATGCCAGCTTGGTTTATGAGTGGTTTAACCCTAGCCGGAAAAATGTTACCAGCCGTAGGTATTGCGATGTTACTTCGCTTTATGCCGACTGGTCGCTACATGAGCTACTTATTGATTGGATTTTTCTTAGCTGCTTTCTTGAAAGTCCCAATTATTGGTGCAGCCGTTATTGGCTTTGCCTTAGCTTTTAATGTATATCACCGCTCTGAAAAAGATGCACAATTGCAAGCTGCCGGCGGTGGTGGAGATAGTTTCATGGGGGAGGATGAATAATCATGGAAAATCACGTAGAAAATAGTCAATATAAAGTAACTAGGAAAGATTTACGTAAAGCTAACTACCGTTGGTTGATGAGCGTTTGTACCTTTAACTACCAATCCCAACAAGGGGCGTCAGTGGCCTATGCTTTATCACCAATTTTACGGAAAATCTACAAAAAAGATGAAGATTATGTTGAAGCTTTAAATAATCATTTTCAATACTATAATACCCAACCTTGGTTGGCGGCGATTATTTTAGGCGCAGTAGTAGCTATGGAAGAACGGCAAGGCTTAAAAGCCAAAGATGCTATTCAGGATTTTAAAGTCGGAACCATGGGCCCAATTGCAGGGATCGGTGATTCTTTATTGATGACGATGATTCCAACAATTATGGGTTCGATAGCTGCTTATATGGCTCTAGAAGGCAATCCTGTAGGTACACTATTATGGCTGGCCTTAATTCTAGTAATTTTCTTCTTTCGGATGCGAGCTTTTGAATTCGGCTATAAGCAAGGGACAAAAATTATTACTGAATATGGTGAGAAGATTACCTATTTGACAGAAGCAGCTTCTGTTTTAGGTCTGACGGTGGTAGGTTCGTTAGTTGCATCAGTTATCAACGTAACCACACCAATTAATTTTAAATTTGGTGAAGTTGCTATGGAAATTCAACCAATGTTAGATAAAATTTTGCCAGCATTAATCCCGGTAATAATCACTGGTGCAGCTTATTATCTGCTATCAAAGAAAAAAGTCAGCATGACTTGGTTGATTCTTTTAGTCATTGTATTTGCGATGGTGATGTCGGGTTTTGGAATTTTAGCATAATCATAATAAAGTAAGGTGGAGTATATGAGGAAGTTAGTTATAGCAAGTCATTCAAATTTGGCTAAAGGGTTTAAAGAAACACTAGAATTTTTGACAGGTCAGACGGATCGAATTAAGGCAGTATGTGCCTATGTTGAGTCAAATGAAGATATAGACCAACAAGTTGCAGAGTTAATGTCTGAGGAAGGAGAGACAATCGTTTTGACGGATATGGCTGGCGGTAGTGTTAACCAAAAGTTTTTTCCATATATTTCGGATAGAGTTCATGTTATTGCAGGTCTAAACTTGCCATTAGCTATGAGTATTTTATTACAAATTGACGCACCTACATTGGATTTAAATAAGCTAGTGTTAGAATCTCAGCAACAAATTCAATATATGAATGCTCAATCTAACGATACCATTGAAGAAGATGAGTGAGGGATAAAAATGAAACAGCTGAGTAATATTTGGATGCATCAAGGAGAACAAAGCCGTACAATAACACCAGAAAATAAATCCGGTGAGAAGGGTAAAGCTGCTATGACTGCCAGCCACTTAGGTGTAGGGCGAAAAGGGTCACCATCGGTACCAATTAATGCCGGGGAGACAATCACTCTGGCAGAAATAGAGGGTCCAGGGGTCCTCCGTCATTTTTGGATGACGGTAACGGATAAAACAACAGCGGGAAGTTTTGTACTACGAGACTTGATTCTGCGGATGTACTGGGATGATGAGACAACACCTTCAGTGGAATGTCCTTTAGGAGATTTTTTCTGTAATGGATTTGGAACTCGATGTGACGTTAATTCGTTACCAATCGTTGTAAATCCTACCTCAGGGATGAACTGTTACTTCGAAATGCCATTTAGGAAAAAAGCGAAAATCACCTTGACTAGTGAGCATCCTGAATTTATTAAGCATATCTTCTATACTTTCAACTTTGCGTTAACAGATGTTCCTGATGAAGCAATGTACTTCCACGCAAAATGGAGTCGGGAAAGAATCACGCAAAAAGGTGTGGATTACACGCTAATTGATAATATTCAAGGCAAAGGGTACTACGTAGGAACTTATATGGCACTGTGTGCATTAGAAAGATATTGGTGGGGTGAAGGTGAGTTTAAATTTTATTTAGACGATGATCAAGAGTTTCCCACAGTGACTTCTACTGGTGCAGAAGACTATTTCGGTGGGGCTTGGGCATTTCATAAAAAAGAGTTTGGCGAAATGGCCCATGCTGAAAATTTCAATACATTATACATGGGTTATCCATTCCAATCAAAAAGAGATCATACCCGTGACTTCTTTAGTGCTGGTAAACCAAATCCAAATCCAGTTCATGGTTTTGGCGATGATGCATTACCAATGCATGGGTTATATCGCTGGCATTTGCCAGATCCAATTTCTTTCCATAAAAACCTTCGCGTTACATTCCAAGATTTAGGTAACGATGATATTAAACTGTATGAAAGAGAAGATGACATTTCTACCGTAGCTTATTGGTATCAAAGTGAGCCCCATCAAAAATTTGCCAAATTATTGTCAAGGGATGAACGAATCCCACGATAGAGACAAACAAGTAATTGAACTTCTGATTAAGATCGACAGTTTACTTTTAAAAATGAGATTGTCAGAAAAGAGGAATATATATGTTGCTGGGTTCAATTGAAGCTGGCGGTACAAAATTTGTATGTGCTGTCAGTGATCAAGAATTATCCATTCAAGAAAGAGCTAGTTTTCCGACAACAACCCCAGCTGAAACAATGGAGTTAGTGATTGATTTTTTTAAGAAATATCAAGAGGATTTAGCCAGCATCGGTGTGGGGTCTTTTGGTCCCATCGATATTCATCGAGAATCGGATACTTACGGATATATCACTTCTACACCGAAAATTGCTTGGCAGAATTTTGATTTTGTAGGAACCTTAAAAAGATATTTTAACATTCCAATTGCCTGGACAACGGATGTTAATGCTGCTTGTTACGGGGAATATGTAGCTGGTAATGGCAAGAGACTTTCAAGTCTTGTTTATTATACAATTGGAACTGGTGTCGGTGGTGGTGCCATTCAAGAGGGCCGTTTTGTTGAAGGATTTAGCCATCCAGAAATGGGGCATATGTTAGTTCGGCGACATAAAGCTGATTCCTATGAGGGAAATTGTCCATTCCACCATGACTGTCTAGAAGGTATGGCTGCGGGACCAGCGATTGAAAAAAGGGCAGACATAAAAGGACAAGATTTGCCAGAAGACCATCCTATCTGGGAAATTGAAGCAGATTACATTGCTCAGTGCGCATATAACACTACTTTGATGTTTTCGCCGGATGCTATTATTTTGGGTGGTGGTGTTATGAAGCAAAGCCACCTAATGAAAAAGATTCAAGTGCGTTTTAAGGAACTCATGGGCAGTTACATCGACTATCCTAATGTAGAAGAGTACCTCCTCATACCTGGACTGGGTGATAACGCTGGAACGATGGGGTGTTTAGCATTAGCCAAGGAGAGTAAGTTACATTCCTAAAGTGTATTTAACGAAGTAAGATAAGTAGTAAATGAAAAGTGACCGATGGATAGACCCTGTATTTGTTTATTCATCGGTCTTTACATAGGTACGAGCATGGTAAGTATTTTTTAGTACAGTACTTCTAAACTTTGTCTTATAAGCTGGATAATTTGTCGTTTCATTTTCTCTGGGTGATATATATTTTAGTGAGAGGAACAGCTAAAACTAAACAAAATTTTCATAAGTTTAGCTTATTTTCCTGATTACTTTGGATGATTCTTTATATTGTGGAAATAGTTATTGGGAGGGGAGGTTAATCTTGCTGTCGGGAACCCAATAATCTCCCCCCTATTTTCATCAACTCAGTTGATGAAAATAGGGGGGAGAGCATAGACGTTAAGAATCGATCTTTCGAGAAAAATATAGGAACCCAATCATAAAAATAAACTATTTGTGCCAATGCTGTCTGCATTTATATAAATCGAACGTGTTCTTTCAACTTCTCCGTTACTGCAAATCAAATCATTTCAGCTAACTCTGTGTAAGGCAAATTTAAATCTTCAGCGGCGGCTTGTAACGTTAGTTTTCCTTGGTACGTATTGACACCGCGATACAGGTCGGGGTTTTCATTCAAAACGTCTGCTAACGGTTTGGCTGCCAAGCGTTTCATGTAAGGAAGAGTGGCATTACTCAATGCGTAGGTTGAGGTTTGCGGGACAGCACCAGGCATATTGGCAACGGCGTAGTGGATGATTCCTTCACGGGTATAGATAGGGTTGTCATGAGTGGTGACCTTATCGCCGGTCTCAAAAATGCCCCCTTGGTCGATGGCAATGTCGACAATTACGGAACCTTCTGGCATACCGGCTACCATTTCCCGAGAGACCAGGCATGGAGCTTTGTGCCCGGGAAGAAGGACGGCGCCGATTACCAAATCAGCTGTTTGTAAAGCTTCTCGGATATTGGTGGTATTGGAGGCGAGAGTTTGAATCTGGCCATTGAATTGATTATCCAGTTCTTTCAGGCGATTTAAGTCGATATCGATGATTGTGACCTGCGCACCAAAACCGTTAGCAATCTTAGCCGCATTGGTTCCGGAGATGCCGCCGCCAATTATCACGACTTTTCCTTGTCTGACGCCGGGCACGCCAGACAGTAGGATACCTTTGCCGCCAGTCTGTCGTTCTAAAAATTGGGCCCCCAGTTGCGGCGCCATCCGGCCAGCAATTTCACTCATCGGTGCTAAAAGGGGGAGACTTCCAGTTTCTGTTTGAACATTTTCGTAGGCAATCGCATTTACTTTTGCTGCTAACAAAGCTTCAGCCAGTTCTTTGTTGGCAGCCATGTGCAAATAAGTGAAGAGGGTCAAGCCTTCTCTAAAATAATGGTATTCTTCTTTGACGGGTTCTTTGACTTTCAATACCAGTTCGCAAGCCCAGATCTCATCAGCGGAGTCTACGATTTTAGCACCGACTTGGCGATAGTCACCATCAGTAATAGCTGACCCAATACCAGCCCCGGTTTCCACCAGTACTTCGTGTCCTGAATTCACTAGCTCCAACACACCGCTAGGAGGCAGCGCGACTCGATTTTCGTTGTTCTTGATTTCCTTTGCAATCCCGATTTTCATCCCAACACCTCGTTTTTTTGTCTGAATAATTTGATTTATTTCTAATTATAGCAAAAAGAAAGCGACAGATAAAATGAATCCCAAATCAAAAAAATCCTCTGCTGAGATGTGTCAACCTAAAAAAGCCCCTCGAGCGTGTTCCACTCGAAGGGGTGAGAAAGGCTTGTTTTTACTTGTAAATCAGAGGGCCGGCGCGTCAGTGAAGGCCCAGTAGTTGACAATCTGATCTTGGAGTTCATCAGGAGAATAGCTCGTGTAGCTGTGACTCTTGTCGTTATCATCAGCCGGATCTAGAACGGTGATCATTTCATTTTCCATACGGGCCAATACCATGATGTGGCCGCGTTCTGTGAATTCGCCAGCAGTCACGGAAACCACTACGGGAATTCCTTTTTTCAGATAGACCTGTGCTTGAGTAAAGTCATTTTTGAGGTCATGGCAGACATACCCCTGTTCTTTGGCGAAAGCTGGGAAAATACTCCAAGCGGTACCTTCGCCTTGGCGATAATAAGTTTCACCTGCCCAAGAAGTGATGTCCAAAGGATTGATCTCTCGCTGTTGGAAATAGGAATGAATCATGGCAAGTGAAGCAATTGCACAGCCGTTTTCGTAAATGTTTTGGGCGCCGTCATTTCCGTAAGGTTCACCAGACCAACGCTCATCTGTTTGAAGAATTAGCGGTGTTTTGACATTCTCGTTTTTCAAGTATTCGTTTGCTTCCTGAGCGTAAGTCTGGGGAGTGTCCCAATAGCCAGTCTGAGCCATATTTTCAATGACTGCTTCACCTTCCACGTAGGATGATTCATAGACTGACCAGTCCGCTCGTTGATGGAGCGCAATACCTAAGCCTAACAAAATGAAGCTGACCCCGAGAATGAATTTTCCCAGTTGAGGAATAAGGACGTAACGATGATGGCGCATGGGACTTCCTCCTTTAAAAGTTTGATTTATCTACAGAATGGAGCGAAAAGTGGCGCAAAATTTTGCTTTTCAGTGGAGATACCGTTCTTATCTATTGAAACAAAAGAGGTTCTAAAATGCATCAGTCTAAAGTCCTATAGCTTGAAAATATGCAAATAACGATGGGGATAATCAAGCAAAGTTCTTTGCTTACTAAATTTGACTAGCTGGGAAAGTGTGACTGCGATATCAATCATTTCTAACCGATAACTGGTGAACATTTCATCTGATTAAGAAAGAAACTAGATGCTAACAAATCGTTGCGATAATTCTTGTGTCAAAGTCTGTATTTGAAATTTTTAGCACTGAAAAGAAAGTCACCTCCACTTTTTTTTAATGGAAGTGACTTTCTTTTCAGTGTAACTCACGTTTAGTGGTGTTCATTTCAAAAGAGGATGACAGGAATATTTTCACCGTCCCTTGTTGAAAATAGCGGCTCGCGCTAAAACGTCACGGTAAATTATGAGCGGTTTTCCTGGTAGTCTTCCAATTCCAACGAAAGCTCTTCCCATTCTTCTAACAAAGTTTCTTGCTGCTGCTGGGCCTCTTCCAGCTGTTGGTTCAGCTGATTGAGCTGAAGGTGATCATCCAAGACTTTAGGATCGGCCATTGCCAGTTCCAGCTGGTGGATGACTTCTTCTAAGTGGGCCATTTTTTCCTCAGCTTCAGTCACTTTTCGTTGCAGAGAACGCAGTAATTTTTGCTGCTCTTTACTCTGCTGGAAGTTTTGTCGGCCACTGGAAGGTTGGACTACGGCTGTTTCTTCACCGGCGATCATGGCGGCAATTTCTTCTTCTTCGCGCTTTTTCTCCAGATAGTAATCGTAATCTCCCAAATACAGTTTGCTGCCGGTTTCGGAAAGTTCGATGACTTTAGAGGCGATTCGGTTGATGAAGTAGCGGTCATGAGAGACAAAAAGCAGCGTCCCTTCATAATCAATCAGCGCATTTTCCAATACTTCTTTGTTATCTATATCCAGATGGTTGGTGGGCTCATCTAGAATCAGAAAGTTTTCTTTATCCATAGACAGCTTGGCTAGTGCGACCCGAGCCTTTTCGCCGCCAGACAAGAGGGCGATCGGTTTTTCCACATCCTCGCCGGAAAATAAGAAGCCTCCCAGTACATTGCGAATCGCTACTTCCGGTGTTCCGGGGTGTTCATCCCACAGTTCTGATAAAACGGTTTTGCGGCTATTGAGATCAGCTTGTCCTTGATCGTAGTAGCCGATAGATACATTGGTACCCATAGTGACTTCCCCGCGAAGCAGTGGCAATTTACCAATCAGTGATTTCAACAGCGTGGATTTGCCAATCCCATTTGGTCCCACCAGAGCAATTGCATCTTGGCGACGAATATCCAGATCAATTGGTTCAGAGAGGATTTCTTCTTTGCTGTAACCGATGGCAGCGTCTTCTAATTGACAGACGGCATTGCCGGAAGGTTTTTCAATTTCAAAGAGAAAGTGGGCGGACTTTTCATCTCCTTGAGGACGATCTAGGCGGTCCATTTTCTCCAATTGTTTGCGGCGGCTTTGGGCCCGTTTGGTGGTGGAAGCACGAACCAGGTTGCGGGCTACGAAATCTTCCAGCTTATTGATTTCTTGCTGTTGTTTTTCATAGGCCTTCCATTCACTTTGCAGCTGTTCAGCCTTCAAATCCAGATAGCGGCTGTAGTTGCCTTTATAATGACGCATGCGGTGACGGCTGAGTTCGTAGATTTCCGTGACGACTTTATCAAGAAAATAGCGGTCGTGGGAAACGATTAAAAGGGCGCCACTGTAATTTTGCAAGTAGTTTTCCAACCAGGCCAATGTCTCGATATCCAGATGGTTGGTAGGTTCATCTAAGATTAAGATGTCTGGACGGGTCAACAACATACGAGCTAATGCCAGACGGGTCTTTTGTCCGCCGGAAAGGGTATTGATCTTCTGTTCGTAAAAACTTTCATCAAATTGAAAGCCGTGAAGCACCGAACGAATCTCGGTTTCATAACCGTAGCCGTTTTTCTCAGTGAAATCGTGCTGCAGCTGATCGTACTCCTTTAGCAGTTTGGTGTAGGCTGTTGAAGCGTGGTCTTGGGTGTCAGCAATCGCCTGTTCCAAAGAACGTAGGCGAGCTTCCATTTTACGGACTTCTTCAAAAGCGGCCAGCATTTCGTTCCAGATGGTTTCCTCTGAATCCAGACCAGTATCTTGGGCTAGATAACCCATGGTGGCAGTTTTGTTTTTGGCAATTGATCCTTCATCCGGTGCTTCTAGTCCGGAAATGATCTTCAACAATGTAGACTTGCCGGCACCGTTGCGACCCACTAATCCGATTCGAGAGTGATCAGCCACCTCCAGTTGAATATTTTTGAATAAAACTTCAGCCCCGAAGAGCCGAGCGATTTGATTGGCTTGTAGTAAAATCATAGTTTTCAGTTCCTTTATTGTGATATGAGGGAATCTTTCTACTCAGCGGCAAAAGTTTACAAAAATTTGCGGTTTTTGTCGCCTAGACGGACTGTTAGGCACTTAGCTAACCAGACCTTCAATCGCAGGTAATGATTGGCTTCTAACTTGTGAAAAAAAGCGTCATTTTGTGACGAGCCATCAGCAAGCGAGGGATTCCTCGTAAGTCTATCATATTTTCCTGACCGGCGCGACGGCACTGCCTAAGGAAAAACTTAGAAAAGGTTCGTTTGTGAGCAATCTTGTTGTTTTTTCACAAGAATCCTGTTATTATCCCGATAGCAAGTGAAAAATTCACAAATAATCGGGGCTTTTTTCGTCAAGCATTTGAGAAAAATGATCCGGAACTGATAAGAATCACTAAAGTTTCTCTGTTATTAGCGGAAACCAGCTGAGGAGACTGAGGGTGGCCTGTGTTTGTAAGTGGCGCGAGCCGGTTAAAACAAGCAATCAATTGCAGACAAATGGTTGACAGGAGACAGTCAGTTTTCCAAAAAAATATTCACAAATCATATTGAGGAGGATTTTCTTTGAAAGAGCATGCTATTCCAAAGGCAACTGCTAAACGCTTGCCTTTGTACTATCGATATTTGCGTATCTTGAACAATTCTGGTAAACAAAAGGTGTCTTCTACTGAGCTTAGTGAAGCCGTCCAAGTGGACAGTGCCACCATCCGTCGTGATTTTTCTTATTTCGGCGAGCTCGGCAAACGCGGCTATGGCTATGATGTAGAAGCCTTGATGAACTTTTTTGCCAAAACATTGAACGATGACCACATGTCAAATGTGGCTTTGGTGGGGGTCGGGAACTTGGGTAGTGCGCTGTTGAAATACAAATTCCACCAATCCAATTCTATCCGCATCAGTGCAGCGTTTGATGTCAACGATGATATCGTGGGACGAATCGTGGACGGAATTCCTGTGTATCCTCTGAGCGACATGGCCGAACAAATCAAACTCCAACAAATTGATATCGCAATTTTGACAGTGCCTGCTGAAACTTCGCAGCCGATTGTCGATGAGCTGGTTAAATCCGGAATCAAAGGAATTTTGAACTTTACACCGGCGCGTCTGCATGCACCGAAGAGCGTCTTAGTCCAAAACGTTGATTTGACTAATGAGCTGCAGACCTTGATTTACTTTTTACATGCCAACGAAAAAACGACCGACTAATAGTTAAAAGACCCGCCGAAAATCAGGCTGCGTATGCAGTGCCTGCTTTCGGCGGGTCTTTTAAAATGACAGGAAAAACTTTAGTCTGTTTTGGTGGCTCCAAACAGTTGTGCATAATCAACGGGTTCATTGCCGGCAGATTGATAATCACCAATCTTTTTTTCCAACCGATCAAAATCGATGAAGCGTGCTTGGCGATCCACCTCTTTGCCTTTTGCAAAAAGCAGTACAGCGGGAGCAGTCATCACTTGAAATTCACCGGCGACTTCGGGTAATTGGTGAGCATCGAATTGATAGATAGGTACCTTGAAATCAGACAAGCGTTGAATCAACTGTGGTTTGACTGAGACGCAGACGCTACAGCCGGGTAGCGACACATAAGCCACTGCCAAATCTGCGGCTGCCAATTGTGATAACCCATCATTGAAATCTGTTACTGGGATCATGACATTCACCTCGAGTAGTTGGTTTGCTGAAATGCTGTTGGCCCCAAAGACAGCAGGTTTTGTTGTTTATAAGGGAAAATCAACACACATCAGTTCTTTATCTGCACTTTAAAGCCTGCCGTCGCTATTGTCAAAACCTCTGTTTTCTCGTGAGGTTTTCCTAATTTTTCTTTAGAAGATCTGGAAAGTCTTGTCAGGAAAATAACCCGGCGGTATAGTGTGTGAGATGTCAGGACAGCATGGCTGGTCTGGCGGGTAGTCAGCGAGTGATTTACATAAAAAGAACAACAGGTCATGAGTTGATCTGTTCAGGGAGGTTGGATTATGTTTGCTAATTTGCCGGATTCAGTTTTGCAGATGAGCATGATTTTTTTATCCATCGTAATTGAGGCACTGCCTTTTGTTTTATTGGGCTGTTTGATCTCGGGCGCACTGCACGTATTTTTAACACCGGAGCGGGTGAGACGCTTTTTGCCAAAAAATCGCTTGGCATCGGTAGCAGTAGGGTGCGTGATGGGGGTCTTCTTTCCTTCGTGTGAATGTGGGATTGTGCCTATCGTCAATCAGTTTGTAAAAAAAGACGTGCCCCAGCACACGGCCTTCGCCTTTATGCTGACGGCGCCCATTGTCAATCCTATCGTAATTTTTTCTACCTATATTGCTTTTGGTAATTCTTGGCGTTATGCTGCCTTGCGAGTTGTTGGTGCAGTATTGGTCGCTATGGTCGTGGGAATCTGGCTCGCTTATTTCAACAAGCAAGACATTTTAAAACAGCCTAAAGCCGCTCTTCAGTCTGCCGATACAACTTGCCAATTGACACCAACTGCTGAATTTGGTGCTGCGGCTGAACCCGCCACTGCCGCTTTTTCTACGCTGACCTCAGAGAAGGCGCTGTTTGATACTGCTGATTTTGATGCGCCAGTTGAGGCTGCGGTTTCCAATGGGTTATCGACAGCTGCAGAAGCAAAGACAGTTGCAATGGGATTTAGACACTTTCAAAGCCAGCTAAGTCATTTGTTAAAGCACAGTTTAGACGAATTTTTTGATACCGGTCGCTACTTGATGATTGGGGCGCTGATTGCATCTGCTATGCAAACTTATTTGCCAACTGCTGCCCTTTTGACGCTGGGTTCATCGAAGCTGCTGGCAATTTTAGTGATGCTGGTATTGGCTTTGGTGATGTCGTTGTGCTCTGAAGCAGATGCTTTTATTGGCTCCTCTTTATTGAGCCTGTTTGGTACGGCGCCGGTTGTAGCCTTCCTGGTTTTCGGCCCTATGGTAGATATCAAAAATCTGTTGATGATGAATCGGTATTTCAACAGTAAATTTATTCTGAAGCTAGTGGCAATCATCATGATCTGCGTGACTGGCTATGCATTGGTGGTGTGAAGATGGCGCGCTTTTTGATATTAGCAGGTTATGTGGAGTTGATGTTGTATCTGCAAGTGACAGGCAAACTGGATCAGTTCATTAATGTGCATTACCAATACTTAGCCACCTTGTCGACTGTTCTGGCATTGATTTTGGCTCTGGTACAACTGTATTTCTGGGTCAAAGAAGATCCTGGCAAAGCTGTGGTCAATGAAGAAAATTCAACTGAGGCAGCCATCGAGTTGAAAGAAACTGCGACTGTGACAAATGGCAATCAGGTTGATGTAACAGAGCATGAAAACCACAAACAAGATAAACCTGAAGGACAACTTTCACATGACTATGAAGATAATCATGAAAATGACCATGAACATCATCATCATTCCCATGATTTAGAAGATGAACACGACCACGGACTGAAAAAACGTTATCAGCGGGTCATCGCTTATGCGCTCTTAGCATTGCCAATTATCGTAGGGACATTTTTTCCCACCGTCTCTTTGAATACTACCATTGTTGAAGCAAAAGGCTTCCAATTTCCGTTGGCTAAGGAATCGGTAGGGGATCCTCAGATGGAGACCCAGTACCTGCAACCCAATACTAGTATTTATTTCAACAAAGAAGATTATCAAAATCAGATGGAAAAATTGCAGAAAAAATATGGGAACACAGGAACCTTGACAATTACCGATGAAAATTATTTGGAAGTCATGGAGCTGATTTATAATTACCCAAGCGACTTTATCGGCCGTAAGATTGTTTATGAAGGCTTTATTTTTCATGCGACCCAAGACGATGCGCAAGAGGATTTCGTCTTTCGCTTCGGTATTATTCACTGTGTAGCCGATTCGGGGGTTTTTGGTCTGCGGGTACATCTGCCCCAAGAGACGAAGACCTTGAAAAATGATCAATGGGTGCGAGTCGAAGGCGTGATTCAGTCGGGTTTTTACAAGCCATTTAACCGAACGTTGCCGATGGTACAAGCGGAAAAAGTGACGACAATCGCAGCGCCGCAAAATCAATATGTTTATCGCTCATTTTGATCGGTTCTTTCTGAGAATTTCATAAAATTATGTTATACTGTTTAAAGCTGATTTTTGGGAAAACGCGGCCTTCTTTTAAAGGCGTATCTGCGATTTTCACCATAAAAAAGAACAGGAGCCGACAAAATGAACTTTTTACCAGTGATTTTAGGTACGGATGTCAACGCATACGGAATCGCCCGTTCTGTCCATATGGCATACGGTGTTAAAAGCCTTTGTGTAGGTCAAGGCAAGCTGTTGATGACCAATCATTCCAAAATATTAAAAATCCAAGTCGTCGAAGGATTGACTGCGCCAGAAAACTTTGCTGACGCGTTGATTGCCGTGGCTGACGAACAATTGAAGCACTATGACAAACTGATCTTATTTGCCGCTAGTGATGGTTATGCCGAATTAGTCATCAATAATCAAGAGCGCCTTAAAGATTACTATGCGCTGCCGTTTGTGCAACAAGACCTGCTGCAAGAACTGATCTTGAAGGAAAACTTCTATGACCTTGCCGAAGAGATTGGGTTGGACCACCCAGCCACAGTTAAAGTCAATGGAACCAACTATCAAAAAGTGAGCTGTCCTTTTGGTTTTCCAATGGCGGTGAAACCAAGCAACAGCGTAAAATACGCTGAAGTGGATTTTGAAGGCAAGAAAAAAGCGTATATCGTTAAAGATGAAGCGGAACTAAAGGAAGTTTTGGCGGCGGTTTACAGTTCCGACTATCAAGAAACAATGCTGATTCAGGATTTCATTCCCGGGCCAGATTCTAATATGCGCGTCTTGAATGCCTATGTAGGCAAAGATGGTAAAGTCCAGCTGATGTGTCTGGGGCATCCCTACTTAGAAGATGTGACACCGATTTTGGTGGGCAATTATGTCGCAATCAAGTCGACGGCCAACATGGAAATTTATCAGAAATATCAAGATTTCTTGGAAAAAATTGGGTATCACGGGTTTGCCAATTTTGATATGAAATACGATCCTCGTGACAGCAAGTTCAAAATCTTTGAGATCAACTTGCGTCCAGGCCGTTCTAGTTTTTATACCACGCTGGCAGGCTGTAATTTAATGCAGGCTGCTATCGAAGATTTGATCTTCGAAAAGGATGTGCCGCAAACCGTCTATGGTGACAAAGAATATCTGTGGCTGGGCGTACCAGAATCAGTCGTAACGACCTATACGGAGGACCCGAAATTGCAAGCGGAAGCTGAAAAGCTGATTAATGAAGGCAATTACGGCCTCACCTTGATTTATGACGAAGATAAATCGCTGCTGCGAAATCAAGCAGTTAAAAAGTATTATGCAGGATATCCAGAACGTTATCAAAAATGGTTTGAAAAAAAGGGAGATGCTTAATCGATGCCAATGGTGGATGTACATGACGAAGCCGCAATGACACGTTATACCGAATTCGTCAGAAACAGTCCCTATGCTCAGGCTTGTCAAGATCCTGCCTGGAGCCAAGTGAAAAACAATTGGCAGCCGTTTTATTTCTTCCTTGAAGAAGACGGCGCCATCCTTGCTGCTATGTCTGTTTTGACGATTACCGCAGCCAAAGGGAAAAAATTAGCTTATGCCAATCGTGGACCGGTTTGCGATCCCCGAGATGTTCAATTAGTGAAACGGATGTTTGATGAAGCAGAAAGCTATTTGCAAAAGACCGAAGATATCTTTTTGCTTCGCTGTGATCCGGAAGTCTTAAATGATCCGCAGCTGCAAGCAGCCTATGAAAAAGCTGGCTTCATCGTTCGCAATTCGGAAAAAGAGCCCCATGCCACAATCCAACCGCGAATGAACATGCGCTTGGATACCGCTGGTCAGACCGAAGGAGAACTCTTGGCGAGCTTTCATTCAAAAACCCGTTATAACATTCGTCTGGCGGCTAGAAAAGGGGTCGAAGTCAGTTGGTCGCAAAGCGAGGAAGCAGTGAAGGCTTTCTATGATACCCATGAAATTATGAGTACACGTCAGGGAATCACTCACCGACCATTGGAATATTTCCAGCGGGTAATGGCAGCATTTGGTGACAATGCGCGAATCTATCTGGCTACCTATGAAGGAGAAGTTCTATCCGGTGCCCTATGCCTCAGCTATGGAACCTGTACGTGGTATATGTACGGCGGTTCGACTAATAGCCACCGCAATTTAATGCCCAACTACCTCATGCAATGGGAAATGATTAAGTGGGGCTTAGAGCGTGGCACACGTTGGTATGACTTTGGCGGAATCTTCGAAATCGATGAAACAGATGGTCTTTATAAGTTTAAACGCGGCTTTGTCGGGGAAGACAACGTCACTGCCTACATCGGTGAATTAGACCGGGTCTATGATGACGCGGCCTATCAAGAGTATTTGAACAAATAACCGCATTTTCTAGAAATCTTTGTAGATTGTTCGGACAGCTGTCTTGTATTGTCAAGGGAAAATCGGTAATCTTGCAGTTTGTAGATAATCATTTGTTTGTAGTTTACAGTGGGATGAAGTACAATTAACATAGGA
Organism: Enterococcus infantis; assembly: GCF_049166715.1. NCBI lineage: Bacteria > Bacillati > Bacillota > Bacilli > Lactobacillales > Enterococcaceae > Enterococcus > Enterococcus infantis. The sequence continues at coordinate 68,476 of NZ_JBMHFB010000006.1, forward strand.
AAAACCCATAGTTAAATTTCTGAAAAATCGCGGGTTTTCCGCATTTTTTCACTAAAATAATCAAAAGAGGTGTAAAGCATGGGCTATACAGATGAAACAGTACGTTTTGATTTTGACGACAGTCGCAAAAAAGAAATCAGCGAAACTTTGGCAATCGTCTACAAAGCGTTGGAAGAAAAAGGTTACAATCCCATCAACCAGATCGTCGGGTACCTGCTTTCCGGAGACCCGGCTTATATCCCTCGCTACCGGGATGCCCGTAACTTGATTCGTCGTCACGAACGAGATGAAATTATGGAAGTCTTGATTCGGTATTATCTGGGCAACCACGGGATTAACCTGTAATGCGGATCATGGGATTAGACGTCGGCTCCCGAACCGTGGGGGTGGCGGTCAGTGATCTGATGGGGTGGACTGCACAAGGAATTGAGATCATTCGCATCAATGAAGACGAAGGCGAATTCGGCTTTGCTCGTTTAGGTGAGTTGGTAAAAGAATATGAAGTCGAAAAATTCGTCGTCGGTCTGCCTAAAAACATGAACAACTCCATCGGTCCGCGAGCAGAAGCGTCTATGGCCTACGGAGAAAAAATCGCTGAATTATTCGGTTTGCCGGTAGACTATCAAGATGAGCGTCTAACTACCGTTCAAGCAGAGCGGATGCTGGTGGAACAAGCCAACACTTCCCGTGCCAAACGAAAAAAAGTCATCGACAAAGTTGCCGCAGTGATGATCCTACAGAACTACTTGGATCGGGCCAGTGGCGGATTTTTGTCATGACCTTGTAAACTGAAACGATTGCCAAGTCTATAGAGAAGTGACTACAAACAAGATTTCTTTTTTCATAGATTCAGCAGTCTCGGTTCATGTTTATTTCACAATCAAATAGTATAATTAAAGTGAATTTGAGATGTGCATTGCGGGTGTTTTCGACAGAGCTTCTGTTGGAGCAAGACCGCAGACCGCGTGTCGAAACACTTAAAAAGGAGAGCTTATCATGGCAGAACACAATCATCACGACCATAACCACGATCATGACCACGAAGGACATGAACATATCACTTTGGTGGACGACCAAGGCAATGAAACCTTATACGAAATTCTTTTGACAATCGATGGTCAGGAAGAATTCGGTAAAAACTATGTCCTGTTGTATCCAGCAGGTGTTTCCGAAGAAGAAGACGTAGAGCTTCAAGCTTACGCATATTTGGAAAACGAAGAAGGCACAGAAGGCGAACTGCAACAAATCGAAACTGAAGCCGAATGGGACATGATTGAAGAAGTCTTTAATACGTTTATGGCAGAAGAAGAAGAATAAGATTTTATGAGGGCAGAATCCTTAGTATATAGGGATTCTGCTCTTTTTTTTATTTTTTGAATGCCAAATTGAATGCCATTAGATTATCAAGCATTAAGATGTTGAACAAATTTATCAACAGTTTGGACTTTTGTCTCTTTACTTAGATGACCATAAGTATCCATTGTAATTTTGATTGAAGCATGTCTTAGTCGATCTTGTACGTCCTTTAATGATGCACCAGCGTCTAGAAGAAGGCTAGCATGTGTATGCCTTGTCACATGGATACCTAGAAAAGGAACTCCAGCTTTTTCGGTAATTGTTTGTAACCGTACATAGATAGCATGATGAGTTACGATTTGTTTATAAATACCGCAAAAAATCATTTCAGGATTGGTTAATCCAATGTGCAACATAAATTCTTTTTGATTTAATTGCCATTTTTTTAGGAAAGATAAGGTAACATCATCAACTGAAATTGTGGCTGTGCTGGTATCTGTTTTCGGTGAAGAGACCTTATAGCCGTGTTTTGTTTGACTGAGAGTTTTGTTGATAGTAACTGTTTTTTCATCGAAGTTGATGTCATTCCAGTTTAAGGCAAGAGCCTCGCTGATTCGACAACCTGTGTAAAATAGGAATCGCATAAGTGTCTTATCATATTCAGAACGATATGTTCCACTCTTTGACTGAAGATACTCAGAAATTTTTTTTACTTCTTCCTTGGTGTAGGCTTTAACCTTTTCTGTGGTTATTCGCTTTTCACGTTTTGGCATCATAATATGTGACAAGGGATTGTTTGTTATAATGCCAAGATTTATCGCATATTCAAATACTCTTTTTGCAGTTGAATGCAGTATTCGGTACTGATCTGTTTCTTTTGCCCATTGATTAATGATTTCTTGTGCCATCCGTACAGTCACTTTATTCACTCTTAGGTCACCATATTTTGGTAGAATCCATTTTCGAAACTTAATTTCGGTTTTCATGAAGGTTACTTCTTTTACAGTAGTTTTATAAGTGTCTAGCCACAAATCATAAACTTGTTGAAAAGTCTCATTTCCATCTTTTTCGAGACCTTTTTGTTCAAAGTCCACTTGCAATTTAGCTAAAGCAAGTTGGGCTTCTTTTTTTGTTTTAAAATTTCTTCGAGTGGTTTTAATGGGTTTACCTGTTACTCTGTCAGTTCCTAAATAAGCTTGGAACTTCCATGCTTTATCTCCATTCTTTTTTTCATATTGATCAAAATTAGCCAATTTAATTTTCCTCCTATTGTGTGGGGCACATAGGAAAGGAATGAACTTTCGTTACTTGTTCTGTTGAGCTTCTTGAATGAAGGCTAAGTCTTTTGCGGTTTTCTCAATCTCCTCAAATGGTAAGTTGTCAAAGAAGACTGGTTTCATCTCGGGTTTCCCATGACGATCCAAAATCGGATTTCCGTCTTCATCCAAACGCATTTGTGGGGTAAAGAAACGTTGGATAAAGGCTAACTTTTCTGCTACCTCGTCTATTTCTTTCACTGTGTGGCTATTCAAAATTTTCGCCAAAGTAAACAAGTTTTGGACTTTTTGATCGTACTCGTCGATGCGATCGAGAATAACCGTTGTTTCGGAGACCGCAATCTCTTTTGGTGAACCAAAGAGCTGAATCGGTGTCGCATGAAAGACCGTCGCAAATTTTTCCAAGCTCTCAAAGGTCGGGTAACGGATTCCCCGTTCGATATTGGAGATGGTTTGTTTTTGTACACCAATCTTTTCGGCCAATTCCGTTTGAGAAAGTCCCATTTCTTTTCGTAAACGTGCGACATTGCCGCCAAAGTTTTCTATCATTTTCCTCACCTCGGGTCTATCATAAGCGCTTTCCTTAAAAAATTCAAGCAAAAAATAAACTAAATAGTATTTCAAGTAAACTTTTAAAATATACTTGACATCTTTTTTGAATCGCGGTAGAGTGTATGAAAAGATACTATTTTATTTATTTATAGTCCTTTTAGTTTTAAAAAGAAAATGCAAGGAGGTGAAAAGAATGTCGGTATTGGAACAAGCGCTCCTGGATTGGCAAAAAGATCAAACCAAGCAATTCTTTGCCCTGTTAGAAACCCGCTTGGAAGAAACACAAACCCAACAGGATATCGTCAAACAAAAATATTGTGCGGCGCGTTTCGATGTTAGTGTTAACACATTGAAAGAATGGGTTCTTCAGGGCTGTCCAGAAATTCGATTGGACTCAGGTATGGTTTTATACAGCATTCAGGCGGTAAGAAGATGGTTATTAACCTATCAAAACTAAACAAAGGTGTGGGGCCAAGGAAAGGAGCCGGTGTCGGGTTGGGGTGGTTGCCGCAGCCGTTGCCTCGACTGTGATGGCTGAAAGCTAATCAGCAGGCGAGGCTTACGGACGCGTGGAACGCACAGGTCTTTTGCGAACACCAGACACTGGCTAAGCGTAAGGTGCCTTTCTAATAGCACCTTATAAAGAGAAAAATAATGGCTAATAACTACCGGAAAAATGCAAAAAAAGCCGATACTACCAAGCTTTTTCACGACAAAAATAATTTGCGAACAATCACAAATTTTAAAGGAGGTGACCAAATGACCAAAAGTACCCAGAATGTGCTAGGAAAAGTAGATTGGTTTCAAGCGGTCTTGCATCAAGTCAGTTATCAGACCGTCTTTCAAGACTTATTAAAAATCAGTTTAGAATCCGTCTCGATTCAAGCAGGCAGTTTAAAACATGAAGAATACGATATTGTGTACACCTGTGGCTTTCTCAAATACTATACCTATCACCAACCAGAAAAGGCCAAAGAACGCGGAACCCTTGTCTTAAGCGGGCAAGCCTGTACCACCTATGAATGGATTTTGCTTTCGTATAACCCCAAGGCGAATGTCTTTCAAGAACTCGCCACCCGTTTTTACGAGTATGCTAGTCAAACTGCCTTCACCTTTGAAATCAAGCGGCTAGATTTAGCCTTAGATGATTACAATGAAGTGCCCTACTTCACGGTAGAACAACTCCACAATAAGTTGAAACGGAAGCAATTCCTTTCAAAAGGACGAAGCTATCAACTCCATGACAGCGAGTTTGATGCCAAACAACGGGCAAAAACGGTTAGTATCGGCGCTCGAGGATCGGCTTGTATGTTTCGAGCCTACGACAAAGCCAAAGAAATGGCCAAAGATTTTGATGGAGCAAAACAAGAGGAAATTCTGGCTCGGGCTCCACAAATTCGGTTGGAAGTTGAAACTCGAAATGATGTGGCAGAAAGTCTCTTTCGAACGATTGCTTTTTTACCACAAAATCAATGTGTTGCGAACTTAATTCGAGGTTTTCTGCAAACGGAGCTTACCTTTTATACTGACGGCTCTTTAAAGCAGGTCTGTCGTTGGTGGCAGGACTACCTTAAGCCAAGTCTGGTTCCTACTATCACTCGGCAGTATCAAGTGAGTAGCTTTGATCGTTCCTTGAACTGGTATGAATACGGTGGACCCATGGCATTAACTCAGGCACTCTTTTTCTTGCATCATGAGGGTGTCGGGATTGATCCAAGTTTGTTAGAGATTCGCCCCAATTATGAATGGACACCCGAACTTTCTGATCGCATGATTCAATACGTCAGCGAGCAACAACGTCCCGATTTAATTCCACTTATTCAAGAACGCACCAAAAAAGCGTCCGTCACTTCCCAATAAGTGAACGAACGCTCTGTTAAAAAATTTTCTAGAACAAGTATAGCAAAGAAAGGAAGAAAACACGATGCCAAAAATGTTAAGCATCAACGATTTTGATTTCGGAGCCATTGGCCCAACCTTTGAACTAGATGAGGTCACTCCGAAGTTTGCGACTGAAACCCGAACCGATGAAAATGGTCAAGTCATTCTAGATCGCGAAAACAAACCAAGAAACTTCTATACCGATGAGATTATCGGGTACAAATATTCGGTGACCATCCTAGAAGGACAGTTCCGTAAAAAAGCAACGCAAGTCACCGTCAACACCTTAGATCATCCGATTGACAATGACGAAATTATGAAGCGTGAGAGTGTCAAATGCCGGTTTGAGAATCTTCAACCAAGCATGCCAGGACATCCAATGTATTACAAGGCGGATAAGATTGTATTGTTAGGGAATCAGAAATAAAACAATAAGCGTTTAAGGACGTCTAACTTCAAAATGGAAGATAGACGTCCTTCGTTAGTATTATATTATTGATAAAGATATACCAAGTAATCTGCATGCGAAATTCAATGGAAAGTTCGTAATATTTGAAGTGCATTTTTTTATTGATTAACAAAAAATCAAATGCACTCAATATTGTCCCTATATTCTCAAATTACAGCGAGCCTACTGATAAACAAGTATTTGCAATCATGTTTTTATTGGTTAAAAAGACTATCCACTTGTTGATACATATAATCAGGATTCAACCAAAATGCTTGTTTACCCATATACCCATCAGTCAGCTCATCCACCATATTTAGAGGACGATTAATCCATTTGTTTGCAATCGGGACGGGTAGGGCGTTATGGTCATTTTTATAAGAAGCGACTTTTGCATCAGGTCGGACATGCAAAATCATTCGATCACTGGGGTTGGGTAGATTATTCATGACTTGATAGTTTCTTCCAGTTCTAGTGGCCTTTTTCCCTAATTTATATGTGAGTTCGATTCCTTCTGAGATTATCTGCTTAGTACGTTCCCAGGTCTCTTTGACTGGACCTTCTAAATCAGAATATGGCATGCTCCAAAATTTTACTCCCTTAAAGATACTATCATCTCCAAGCAACTCAAAGACTGCAAGTAAGAATTTAGTTTCTGATAAATACTCATAAACAGTACTTTCTTCCCAGTCAATTTTGACAATTTCTTCGTAGTCAAAGAAATTTTGTAATTTGAATCCTTCTTTGGTTTTTCTATTTTTGGGAGATTTTGACAACTCTGAGCTTTTTACAACGATGGTTTTCAAAGCAATACCTGCTTTGGCAAACTCTTCTGTATCTTCCACTTCTCCCGATAATCCTAACATTTTTTTTGCCAGTAGTCTTGTGCTCGCTTTATCATTTTTCGGTAAAATCTTGATACCAAATTTTTGAGCAAGCTCTGATTTTTTCAATCCCTTATACTGCTCGAATCGTTGTAAGATGATATCTTCAAATCGATTTTTCTTTAGCTCGTTAGTATTTTTAATAATCTTTTCTGAAATCAAATAGTGGTTCACATCGTTTGCTGCTTTAAATGATTTTCCCTTATCAGCGTTTTCAACTTGTTTCATCACTTTTTTTGCAATCACACTCATGTAACTACCTTTTAAGGTGAAAGAACGTCGATGTGCCTTTTCTGAGCTAAAAGGCTGTGTAGTCATATTTTTCTCTGATTTCGACCCTTTAGTTGTTGCACCCAGGTACTGTGTCAAACTATCTGATAACTCATGTGCCCGACCAGCCTTAATCATTTCGATGATTTTTGTCCAGTCTTGCTCGATTATCAATATGTCTTCTTCTGGAATATTGCGAAGGTTAAAGAGTGTTGCAGCAAGCATTTTGAGCTCTGGACTTGGAATGTCTTTTTGATACTCATAATAAAGCATTTCTATTAGATTAGCTTTTTCTAAGAAGGATGCATTTTGAAATTCACGCTTGTACTCATCATTGTAATCAAAAATATTGAGTACCAGCCGTTCTTTTGCACTCCAACCAGTTCTGGTACGCTTAATTGGTGTGACTTTTATCTCTAGATTCAAATAAGGAATATCCGCTTCATGTCTAGAGTTATTTGGTATCTCAAACCAATCGCTCTCGATAGAGTTCCCAATCCAACCTTTATTATTTGGCTTATCATAATACTTTTGGAGTGTCTCTGGCTTGACGATTTCTCTAATTTTCTTACCCACAGAATCACATGCATGGTTATGTACTTCTTGTACTGACTCCCATTTCTTCATCTCTATCGCTCCTACTACTGTTTATTTAACAGAATTATAACATTTTTTAGATTCGATCTTGATCTTTTTAGAGTTTTAGTGTATAATTGGTTTAGTAAAAATACGAAAGGATGTTCGCATCGTGGTGAAACAACTTAATGTACTAGAACTATTTGCTGGTGTCGGCGGTTTTCGCGTAGGCTTAGAGAACTCCAACCCAAATTTATTTAAAACAAAATGGGCAAATCAATGGGAGCCCTCAAGAAAATCCCAAGATGCATTCGAAGTCTATGATTACCATTTTCCAGATAGCGACAATATCAATATAAGTATCGACGATATAACAAACGAGACATTCGAGAAAATGGATGCGGATATCATCGTCGGTGGGTTTCCTTGTCAAGATTATTCCGTTGCTCGTAGTAAAAAACATGAGATGGGAATCGAAGGTAAAAAGGGCGTTTTATTCTGGCAAATTATTCGTGCAGTCAACCATATCAACCCAAAATATCTAATTCTCGAAAATGTGGATCGTTTATTGAAATCCCCTTCCAAACAGCGAGGACGTGATTTTGCCATCATGTTGGCAGCATTCAATGAATTGAATTATTCGGTTGAGTGGCGCGTTATCAATGCTGCTGAATATGGACGAAGTCAACGTCGGCGACGTGTATTCTTTTTTGTATACCGTAATGATCTTCCTTTTGCAAAAAAAATCGATAAGAAATACGAAATAAATAAAGTTGAATATTTTGATGATACTTTTTATGATGATCAGCAATATGATGATTACATTTTCAAAGACGGATTGTTCGCACGACAATTCCCAATTAAGCAAAAACCAGTAAAAAATCGACATGCATCCTATGAACTTTCCGATGATATTGTTGATATTTCCGATAACTTTTCTGGAACAGTATGGAATACTGGCATCATGCGTTACGGTAAATACTTTACAATTGAAACTGAACCTAAAGGTGATGAAAAACCAATTACTTTAAGTGAAATTCTACAATCAGAAGAAGAAGTAAATGAGAAGTATTATTTAACTGATAAAGAGAAACTTGGAAAATTCGAATACCTTCGTGGCCCAAAAAGAATCGAACGAACAACAGAAGAAGGACATAAATATATTTTTTCTGAAGGTGGGATGTCTCCTCATGATGATTTGAATCTTCCGGGTCGAACTATGCTGACATCAGAAGGCTCAGTCAATCGTTCAACTCACTTATTAAACGTAAATGGTCGTTACCGTTTGCTGACTCCAGTGGAAGCAGAGCGTTTGCAGGACTTTCCTTCCAACTGGACGAAATACAAACGAACACCGCTAGGAGAAACGGTAGAGGTCTCGGACCGTATGCGTTTCTTCTTCATGGGTAATGCCTTAGTAACTGAAATCGTCAAACGCATCGGTGATGAATTACAAAAAATCGAAGAAGTTAAATAACTTCTTCGTTTTTTTTTTGTTTTTTTGATAGAACATATTTAAAAGAAATAGAAAAGCATATAAACAAGGAAAAAATATTTTTAAAAAAGATACATGTTCAAAAAGCTCTTTTTGTACAAATCAAATAGCTTTTTTACTAGAGTAGCTCTTCTCTAATTGATCATATACAGTATTTTTTCTCTGCCACAAATTCATTACTAATCATTATGTGAATAATGACTAAATTCCTTTTCTATATGCCCCACATTTTTTGTTTTCATGAACCTAAACTATTATCTAAATTAGTCAATAATGGTATTGTGAAAGTACTGATATAGCAGGGATTTATTGCGCTTGCTACTAATACAGAAGCTTGTTAAGTGATTACAAAGAGCTTTTTTGACCAAAGAATTCAGAGTTAAAGGTAATGTACAGAAAGATTCTATTTGATTGATTTTATTGTAAATCTAAATAATTATGTGTGGATGGAAAAAACACGAATGGAGGCTTGTAACTGTGAATAAGGATAGAAGATTTTTTCTGAAGGATACAGAGTTCCAAGAAAGTATTGAACAGGTAATAACTTTAATTTCTGAAGTTGACAACGAGATATTTTCAAGGTATGTAGAAGTAACGAGGCATATCATGGAGTTAAATAAATTATTTTATGTTTTTAGGTACAACTTGAAAAATTTACTCGATCATTTCGTGTTAAATACAAATGACTTGATTGAGAGCAAAGATGCACAGTTGTCTGATGATGAATACTATTATCAAATAAACGCTTTAACGATAAACTTCATTAGCTCGGCAAAAACTTTAACTGATTCCATTGAGGTTTGTATGAAATCATTTTTATCTGCTGCTGATTTTTCGTCATTTAAAGAAAAAGTGATTAGTAAACAATATGACGATAAATTTTCATATAGGTTTTTGATCCATATGAGACATTATGCGCAACATGGGCATTTACCAATAAATATTCATGAACAAAAAGCATACTTTGATTTAGATGAAATACTATCAATGCCTCATTTTGACCTTAATAGAAAATTGAAAAACGAAATTGATGAATTAAAAGCTGACATATACAACCAATTTGGAAACATGCCCTATATTTCATACGTATTTACAATAGCAGAGTTTAATTTAATCATAACGGAAATCTATTTCAAATTTTTAAACGAAGTTAAACCTATCTTAGTTGAATTAAACAACAAGAAAAATCAAATCTTGAATGAGCATCCAGAATATCGGTTTGTTAATCCTGACGGAAGTATAAATGCAATGATTTTTTACTATAATGATGTAGAGAGTTTCCATTGTTTTAATGGGAATGATAACAGTATAGAGATGTACGCGAGTATGAAGAGAGAAGTAAAAAAAATCTTGAAAAATGAGACACATCAATACAACAAATTAAGAATATAATTACGGCTTGGCCCATCGCTATTAAGAAGATTTCTTGTTAAAACACACCACGAGTTTTAATGATTCGGATGGTTTTATTATTAAGAAAGTTATAGCAGCAAAAACTAGCGGTAATTTTTTAGATAAGATTCTGAGTTCAATTTGGGGATCAGCATCGAATGGGTCTTCTGCAGTTCAAGATTGGGTTGCACCTTCTAGTTCTTTGATTCCCGAAGACATATCTACACAGGGAATGAAAATCTATCAACCTACAGCTAGCCTTCAGGAAGAAGTATACGGGGGAACGATTAGGTCAAAAAAATGCAGCCCCAACGAAATCATTTTATAGAAGAATCGTGGTCAAATGGTTACATACCTATAGGAATTCCTATTCTCGTGGATTCAAATAATGAAGGCCCCTTCCTTACTTTTGTTTCAACGAACTATGATTCAGTAGGGGTCACTTCTGAAGTGATGGCGAAAGAGACAGCAGAGTTCATGGACAGTATCAGAAAACTTCCTGAAGGAAAGATTGTTATTAGTAGTAAAAAGGGTGATTCTAAACTAAAAGTGATTGCGATTCTGCCGATTCCAAATGATAAATATTCAATAAATGATATTCGTTCATCTATAGATGTTATTGAAATAGAGGATGGTAAAGTAAAAGTTAAAGATTCTGTCCTGTCGTTGAATGGTTTATTCAGTATTTTTTTGCCACCAGAAATTCGTTACTAATCATTATGTGAATAATGACTCAATTCCTTTCCTATGTGCCCCAATTTTGAATGCCAATTTGAATGCCATTCCTTTGATTTTTAGTTTGACTTAGTGATGGTTATAGTTTTTTTCTACCTCGCAAATTGTTGGTATTACATAGAATGATGTCTAGTGCTTCATAGACATCATTCATGACCGAAGAAGAATAAGAATTTTAGAGGGCAGAATCCTTAGTATATAGGGATTCTGCCCTTTTTCTTCTTTTTTGAATGCCAAATTGAATGCCATTAGATTATCAAGCATTAAGATGTTGAACAAATTTATTAACAGTTTGGACTTTTGTCTCTTTACTTAGATGACCATAAGTATCCATTGTAATTTTGATTGAAGCATGTCTTAGTCTATCTTGTACGTCCTTTAATGATGCACCAGCGTCTAGAAGAAGGCTAGCATGTGTATGCCTTGTCACATGGATACCTAGAAAGGGAACTCCAGCTTTTTCGGTAATTGTTTGTAACCGTACATAGATAGCATGATGGGTTACGATTTGTTTATAAATACCACAAAAAATCATTTCAGATTTGTTAATCCAATGTGCAACATAAATTCTTTTTGATTTAATTGCCATTTTTTTAAGATATAACTTGCGACGAACTGTAATTTCAAAAAATCACTACTTTTAGTGGTAGAAAAAAGTATGATGTCTTTTTCGATTATTTTCATCAATTACTATATTTCAAAGTAGATTTTAACTCATATACGTTCTCTCACATATCGTAGATTTTCAGAGGTTTTATTTGATTCTAAAGAAACAATCAAGTTGCTAATCTATCACGACAATTTAGAAAAGAACCACTTTTTACGTTTTAGGATAGTTTTTTATTGTCTTGAGATAAAAAAACAAATAGAAAAGAAATCAGTAGTATCTTGTACATGTAACATAAATCTTTTGAGAGGAAGTTTTATTATGCAAAAGTTTCAAAAACTAAATGAACAAGAAATGAAACAATTAATGGGGGGGTATAGTTCAAAAGATTGTCTAAAAGACATTGGTAAAGGGATAGGAGCGGGAACAGTAGCTGGAGCAGCTGGTGGTGGATTAGCTGCTGGATTAGGTGCTATCCCGGGAGCATTCGTCGGTGCACATTTTGGAGTAATTGGCGGTTCAGCCGCATGTATTGGTGGACTATTGGGGAATTAGGAGGAGCTATTAATGAAAAAAGAAATACTAAATCAAGAAGAAATGTTGAAAGTAATTGGGGGAAAAATCAACTGGGGTAGTGTAGGTGGTTCTTGTGTTGGTGGCGCGGTAATTGGTGGTGCGTTAGGCGGACTTGGTGGAGCCGGTGGGGGTTGTCTGACAGGAGCTGTTGGAAGTATTTGGGATCAATGGTAAAAGCATTAATTTTCTCTGCTGTAATCTCTTTAATTGCAGTCGGCAACTATCTAAAGAAGAAAGATTTACCTTCAAAAAAAAAAATGAATGTAACAGTTACCATAGCAATCTTCTTGATTATCTATGAATTTTTCTGGAGTATTCTAACTTGATAGATAATGTCATTTACATTTTAGAGAACAGAATAAAGACAAATTGTTACTAACTTAAAATTTTTTGAGAAATTAATCTGCATCATGGATTTGTATTGAGACGTTCTATGATGCAGATTTCTATTTTTTTAACGATTTATTAGCTAATAATTCAATTAATTGAAAAAATTGAAGGTGTTCGTTTTGAAAAAAATTGTCAAAGCAGCAATAAGTGTACTAATTGTAGTATCAATTTTCTCAGCTTACCTGCCACAAACTGTTTTTGCAGCAGAATCTGTCATTGATACAAATGAACAACAGCAATCAATAAAAAAGTAACTACAAATGAATAAATGTTAAAAGTAAAATAATATAGAGTCATTACTAAAATAATGGTGGTGGCTCTATTTGGGTATTGTCTAGCCTTAAGCTAATTTATCTCCATTTGTGAGGTACATGACAAAAGAATTAAGGCTAAATTACTACCAAGCAAATTAAATGTATTGTTGTACTAGAGATTATTGGAAGAAATGCTAGGTTGAACGGGAATCAATCGGATTAAGATGATAAGAATCAATTGAAAAATAATCCAAATGATTGGAGAGCCTAAAAAATTCTTCATTTTTCCCTTACGAGAAGCTAGGGAAATATTGTATAGAACAAACTATTTGGGTAAATAAAAAAGAAAACTCCTTAGACTCTATCTTTTAAACCATAAAGAAACAAGGGCATGCAACTCTCTATCTTTTCAAATAGGGATTCTGACCCTTAGTTCTGATTTTAATATAGAAAATCTTTGTTTTGGATCTACAGATACATCAGGAGTCGGAAACAAACCAGTTATTAATAGTTTCTAACAAGTTATCTGTTCCTTGAGAAGATAGAAGATCTTGATCACTATCCTTTAGTAATGAAAAATCGACCTTATAATCTGGAGGAATGGGTTGGTTATTAAAAATACACTGTCCATTTATTGGGAAGTTAACTTCATAATACCCTACGGTGTAAATAAGCCACCAAAGCTCCTTTGAGTTATGATTAGAAAAAAAGCGATTCATATTAACTGAAGTATAACCGGCGGATGGGAGGCCAAAAACTCTTACGTTAGGATTATTTCGTAGTGCTAGTATAAGGCTTTCTGCTGCGCTGGAAGTTTTATCATTTGTTATAACAGCGACTTTTTGATTTAAGATTTTTCCTTGTTGTGAAGGAAGCCAAGATGTAGATAACGTATTGATAGTGCCAGGAATACCTCCGAGTAGTTGAGCATTTTTTAATAATACAGGGTATCTATTTCTGTGGTTGTCTATTTCGTTAAAAAGTACACCATCAGGAATCAAAGAACTGGTACCAAGAATCATTGGTTCTCGAGCGCCTCCGTGATTATTAGATAGATTTAAAACAATATTTCCTGATGCGTGATTAATCAGTTTAGCAAGTGTAGAAGCATAATATTCTAAAAAGTTCTTATCGTCTGGACTGTATGCACTTGGAATGTTGATGATTGTCAAGTTTTTATATTTTGAGATTGTAGGGAAATTACTATTTTCGAATGTTTGAAACTCTTCATCAGAAGTAATTTTCACTAAAGAGCTATGTTTATTGATACTATAAAGCAACCCATTCCAATCATCTACATTATTTATTTTTTTCCCGTAACTAGTTAGTTTTGAAATAGTTTTCCATGTGGGTTGATCGTTGATAATTTCATATTGTGATAGAGTAGAAAAAATTTCATATCCACGGGAATCAATTGATTTCGGACGTATCCAAAATAGAGAAAGAGAACAAAAAATAATGATCCCGATACCGCTGATAAAACTTAGATATTTTTTGATACGCATAATGCTGCTCCTACAGATAAATTAAACAGATGATTCTATCTTTTACGACAAAGGTTCTGACCGCCACCGATGTAACCAAGTGTATCGGAATCAATTGGGCAGGCGCCTTGATGGGGATAGGTAGTGCCACCTAATGCCATATCGTAAGGATTAGTTTTCCCATCAGGATTAAAAAAGGCACCTTTGGGAGGTGTAACTCCACCCCCACTGATTTTAGTCAATTTCAAATGACTTAGTTCTTTCAAGTTTTGCATAATAAAACTTCCTCTCAAAAGATTTATGTTACATGTACAAGATACTACTGATTTCTTTTCTATTTGTTTTTTTATCTCAAGACAATAAAAAACTATCCTAAAACGTAAAAAGTGGTTCTTTTCTAAATTGTCGTGATAGATTAGCAACTTGATTGTTTCTTTAGAATCAAATAAAACCTCTGAAAATCTACGATATGTGAGAGAACGTATATGAGTTAAAATCTACTTTGAAATATAGTAATTGATGAAAATAATCGAAAAAGACATCATACTTTTTTCTACCACTAAAAGTAGTGATTTTTTGAAATTACAGTTCGTCGCAAGTTATATCTTATTTATTTTATCAATTCGTTTTTCCAATTATTTCCTAAAAATAAAAAAATAGATAATTTGAACCGCCCCCCAAAAGTTAGACCAAAAATCTAGGCTTTTGGGATCGGTATTTTTATGTCTAAATATAGTTTTGAATTCAAATTGGAAATTGTTCAAGAATACCTGGATGGGAAAGGGGAGTATGTTTTTTTAGCAGAGCTGTAGGCAGTCAAGCAGGGAGCTAAATCAGAGATTGGATGAATTTTCCTACCGTGAGCTCGGCGGCACTTCAGTTCTTAACCTACTGCTTTTTCAATGATTAAAATTGGTTTTTATCACCATAATCTGATCGGTAAACTCCGTTCAACCCGGCTTTCCTTCCAATGGTACTTAGCTCCATTATCCATTCATTTTGCATAGAGGAAAACTTGAGCTTTTTTGTAATAGCAGTAAAAGAAATGTAATTCACGAGCCGATTGACCAGTGGGGCCTGTTCAATCTTAGGATCGTCAAGTTTTTGATAAACTTTCATTAATACATCTTGAATATCCTTAAACGAGCTATCTTTGCTTTTTTCAAGATCGTTGAAGAGATCATGAATAATTTTCTGTGCTGATCGTTCCCTTTGATCTAACATTTTCCTGGCACTGCACCACCAAGCCAGCCTCCAATTGCGTACTGGGCTAGACAGCCTCCAGTGATTCCCCATTCAACCCAGCACTTCTTTGAATTACAGTATAGACCATTACCATAGTAAGTTGCTCCTCCGGTTACTTTTTTTAATTCTACTAATGAGATTTTCTCCACGTTTTTTATTTTCTATTCCTTCTTTCCAAATTATATTATTTGAAATATCACTTTTAAGCTAGCGATACTATTTTGGGCTTTTCTTTGTAATTGAATGAATATTTAAAAGTAGTACAACTGCTAAAATAACTATCTTAATAGTTAGCGACCCTGTATTTTTGTATGGCTTTAAAATAAAGAAGAATAAGCTAAATGTAATTACTAGAACAAAAATATCTACTGGTTCCATCCGTTCTTTTATTTCATTGCCTTTTTTAAGGAGCATTATAGCCGATAACTCCTCCAATAATTCCTCCAATTACACCACAACCAGCCATAGCCCACGGTCCTCCAGCAGTACACCACTTTACGCCCGTTGCAGCACCACTTAAGCCACCGGTTAATGTATTAGTAGCTTTTCCACCACCTGTAATATCTTTTAAATTGTGCAATTCTAATATTTCGTATTTCATTTTTTTCACCTCAATCTACTTTTATTTTTTTGAATCAAGCCCAGCTGTAAATCCTCCAGCTACTGCACCGTATATTGCTCCTAAAGCGCTACAGGCTGGAGAACCAACTACTGTTGGTGCGCAAATTGCCGCTCCCAACGCTGCACCACCGGCAGCTCCGCCACCCATAGCATATATAAGATCCTTAAAAGAGCCACCTCCTTGAACGACCTTCATTTCCAAAGTTGATAATTTTTCCCCTATTTTCATAACAAACACACTCCATTTTTTATTTTTTGGTACGAGAAAATTGTATTCAAATCTACATCTTTGATATGATTTCTTCAATTTTATAAAGCTTAGAAGATGCTATACCAGTTCCTAGTACAGTATAATTTTTTAATTGGTTCCGAGTGACTTGAGTAGCTTCATAAATATTTTTTTGTAAAGTAGTATCGATTCTATTTAAATAATCCGTAATTAATCTGCGCTGTTTCTTTTTTCTGATTTGAACTGGTAGAGTAGTTAAGACTATTATGCCGATTAATAAAAACGATATCGCTAAACTATTCAAAAGTGCATTTGAAAAGTATATTGCTGTCAACCCAATTATCGCTATAGAAGCAGTTAAAAAGAGATCCTTTTTTTCGTTCTTCGGCATAGTCATCCTCCTTATAAAGATTTATTTTTGTGAAATCCAGTCTTGTCCTGCACCGACTAGAAGTATCAATTCTTCTTTGCTTAAACTTTGAACATTTTTCATAGTAAAACTTCCCATATATTTTTTTATTACGAAAAAAATATCATTCGAATTGAGTTTTTAATGTAAATTGTCTCAAGATGATAATATTTTGTACTGAAATGTAAACGAGCCTATCCACCTGTGTCTTTTTAGTGTAATTTTTGCTTATTTTCGTTTCAGCTGTAATTCTATTCACTTTAGGATATGAATGAGAGATTTCAGGACAATTCTGAATAATATTCTATTAATACAAGTATATTTACACCATATTAAGCGCTAGAAAAGGTGTAGTTTCAATGAGAAAAATAAAATTGATTAAGCAACATGATGAAAAAGATTGTGGTGTTGCCTGTCTTTCTATGATTCTAAATTTTTATGATACGAGCGTTCCTATCAGTAAATTACGTTTAATGTCAGGGACAAACAGCCAAGGTACCTCAGCCTTTGGATTAGTCCAAGCATTAAATCATTTCCAATTTCAAACGCAGGTTTTTCAAACTGATGAATCAATTTGGAAGGAAGAAGACGTGACCTATCCATTGATTGCCCACGTAATCATCGATGGAGCATTTTTCCACTACGTTGTCGTTTATGGTATGAAAAATGGAAAGTTGCTTCTGGCTGATCCGGCTAAAGGAAAAATTGAACGAACCCCAAAAGAGTTTGCTTCTATATGGACAGGAATCTTATTAACTACTGCTCCTACTGAGAATTATCATCCCACACAAGATCAATCCAATGGTTTATTCTCTTTTGTGCCGTTATTGGCAAGTCATAAGAAGACAATCGCCGGTATTGTACTTCTTTCTTTTATATTAACCGGGTTTGGCATCATAGGTTCTTATTATTTTCAAACGATAATTGATCGAATTGTTCCCTCAAGATCTGTTAACCTATTAGAAATAATATCAATAGGTCTTTTATCAATGTATGTGATACAAATACTATTCCAGTATTTGAAACAGTATCTTTTAATTAGGTTAGGACAACAGTTAAGTTCTTCGATTATGCTGAAGTATTTCAATCATGTTTTGAATTTACCAATGAACTTCTTTTCAACAAGAAAATCAGGGGAGATTGTGTCAAGATTTTTAGACGCCAATAAAATCATCGATGCTTTGGCGAATGCGACACTATCCCTATTTTTAGATGTGTCAATGGTTGTACTTATTGGAACAGCTTTATTTTTACAAAATCGTCTTTTGTTTTTAATTAGTTTCAGTACACTTCCAATTTACGGCTTAATCGTCTTTCTATTTATGAAACCATTTGATCGAACAAATGAAGAGCAAATGGAATCTAGTGCTGTAGTCAACTCTCAGATTATTGAAAGTTTGAAAGGGATAGAGACAATAAAGTCTTTTAATGCGACAAATCAAGTATTTGAGAAAGTTCAGAGTCAATTCAAAGAGATGATGGATAAATCATTCAAAAATGCGAATCTTGATAACCTACAATCGAACTTAAAAACGGCGCTTCAAGTAATAGGTTCTACCATGTTATTGTGGGTAGGTACGTACTTAGTAATCGAAGGGAACTTGTCTATTGGGCAATTGATTACTTATAATGCCCTGATGTCTTTCTTCACAACACCTTTGCAAAATATCATTAATCTTCAGGTAAAGATTCAAACAGCTAAAGTAGCTAATGATCGATTAAATGAAGTTTTCTTTCTGGATCGAGAATTTCTGGGTGAAGCAACCAGTCAACCAGCGAAAAATGTTGAATTGTTTACGAAAGAGCCATTAATCAAAGTAAATCACTTATCCTTTGCATATGGATTTGATGAAAACGTTCTAAATGATCTTTCCTTTTCAATTAAACCAAATGAGAAAGTAGCCATCGTTGGAATGAGTGGATCAGGAAAATCGACTTTAGCTAAATTGTTCGTAAACTTCTATACTGCTCAAAACGGCGAAATAGAAATTCAAGGAAAATCTATTCAAGATATTCCAAGAATCGATTTGAGAAATAAGATTGGATATGTATCACAAGAAACCTTCTTTTTTAATGGCAGCATCTTTGAAAACTTAATTTTTGGTTTAGACTATCAACCCACGGAAGAACAGATTTTTTGGGCATGTGAAATAGCTCAGATAAAAGAATACATTGAAGGGCTGCCCCTTAAATTCCAGTCTCCTATTGAAGAAGGTGCCAGCAATCTTTCAGGTGGTCAGAAACAGCGTTTAGCTCTTGCGAGAGCGCTGTTAAAGAACTCAGAAATTCTCATACTCGATGAAATAACTAGCGGTTTAGATACACGCTCAGAGCATCAAATAATTCAAAATTTGATGAACCTAGAGAATAAAACCATTCTGTTCATCGCCCATCACTTATCCATTGCAAAAGATTGTGATCAGGTATTTGTCTTAGATAAAGGGCAACTTGTCGAATCTGGAACTCATACCCAATTAAGAGCACTACATGGGACCTATGAAGAACTTTGGGAAATGATGGCAATCGCTTAAAAAAGAACAATATAGATTGCTTTAAACACCCTGCCTATTTTTATTGATCCTTGTTATAATTAGTTATCTATAATAATAGGGAAGTGTTTATATGGTTTTTGTAGATTCTTTCTCGTATTTCTTTAAAGAATTATTTGATCTGTTACTTTTTCTATTTATGATTGGGCTACTAACAAATATTCGAAAAAAATCATTCTATTTTGCTCTACTTATATTCCTTTTTCCACTCACATTAATTTCAGTAACAGATGCACTTTTGACTGGAATCGCACTGATATCTTTAATTGTGATATTAAGATTTAAGTCTTGGCGAAAGGAACCAGAAGCTAAATTTAACGAGTTATTGGGTCTTTTGCTTTCCTTAACGATTTATTGCGTAGTGCCACTCTTTTCATCCATCATTGTATCTAGAATTTTTAAACCCGAGTTCAACGTATTGAATGAACATGGATCTTTGTTAGTAGCTATTTTGATTGGATTGGATTGGATTCTGTCAATCATCATTTCGTTGACAATAAAATCAAGGGTAATGAAAAATTCAATTCCTTCCGAAGAAGCAAAAGTATATTGTATGCAGTTGGGAATATTTTTGACGTTTGTCTATTTGTTTGGAGAAGTATTAAGAAGGATGCAGATACTAGGCATTTTTCAAATCATAATGATTGGTTTTTTAGTTGCTCAATTTTCGGTTACGATGTATTTTACTTATCTTACTTTGAAAAAGAATCACGAAAAAACCGAATTGAGCAATCTTAAAGAACAGATGGAAATGATGCGAGTCTATACTGCGGACATTGAGAGAAACTATCAGGAATTGCGTAAATTCCGCCACGACTATAAAAATATGCTACTAGGTCTCAAGGCAATGCAAAATGAATCTACGATTGATGCAGGGTATTTAAATAAAATGATTGATTACTCTCATCAGATGATAGATAACAGTGTGATGCGTTTTTCAGGACTAAGCAGCTTAAATGTAGACTCCGTAAAATCTTTGATGATAGCAAAGTTAATCCATGCAGAACAATCTGGCATTGAGGTAAATTTTGAATGTCTTTTTCCAATAGCAAATATCAATATGGATGAAATAAAACTTGTCCGAATCTTAGGTATATTAATCGACAATGCGGTAGAAGCAGCAATTGAATCAGAAGAAAAAAAAATGAACATATTGTTCATTGATTCCACCGATTCGCTTGAGATTTCAATTGAAAATTCTTTTCTTGGCAAGCTGCCTTCTTTATCGGAAATGAAAAAATTAGGGTTTAGCAAAAAGGGAAAGAACAGGGGGCTAGGCTTATCCAATGCACAAGATATCATTACTGCAACCAAGCAAGCTGATCTGGCACATTACTCAAATCTAGGAATGTTTGTTTCTACACTAACTATAAGAAAGAGTGAATAATATGACATTACCAATTATTCTCTGCGAAGATGACATAATATTGATGTCACATTACAAGGCAATTATTGATAATTGGGTCATGATCAATGATTATGATATGCAATTGGTTTTAGCAACGACTGATCCGGAAGATATTTTCTTGTATTTATCAAAAAACAAGGTAACAAATAGTTTATACTTTTTGGATATCGATCTTGGAAAAGATTTTGATGGAATTGATGTCGCACAACATATTAGAACTGATAACGAGTTCGCCCAAATCGTCTTTATCACTTCTCATCAAGAATTGGCAATGGAGACGTTAAAAAGACAAATAGCACCGTTAGATTATATTGTTAAGGACGAACAAAGTGAAAAAGGACAAATAGAAAATGTATTAGATGGGCGCCACAAGTTAACATTTGTAGACAATAGAACCAATGAACGTCATCTATCCTTTATGATTGGTGCAAGGAATTTTAGAGTAGATATTACTTCGATTTATTTCTTAGAGACGTCGGTTACGCCTCATAAAATTATATTATACGGCGAAAACCTGATGTATGAATTTTATGGAAAAATGAATGATTTAGAAAAAGAATATCCTGAATTACTTCGTGTTCATAAGTCGTTTTTAATCAATCCAAAAAAAATAATTTCTGTAGATTATAAGAGTAGAATGATATTTTTTCCAGACGAGTATTCTTGTAGGTTTCCACTGGCAAAAAACAAAATCTTAAGAAAAACCCTAGATAGCATTGAAAGATCAAATCGTAAATAGGTGCGCTATTATGCTATAACGATTGATAGAACGATAAACAGGAATAATCAGCGAATTTAGTTAAATGATGCTGCAACAATTTAGTGGTGGCATGTAATTTATTCTTGTAATTTTTCGATAATATTAAATTTCAGGACCCTTAATCATAATACATTACCTAATATCTATTGGTGTTTTTAGATAATCTCAATTCGAATAGCTAATTACGATTTAACATTAAACTGTAATAGATTAATAGATTAAAAAACTCAAGAACCTGCGCTCTTGAGTTTTTTTCTATTGTGGAATTATCTTTTGAGGGAAATTATAAAAGAATCAGCTTTTGAACTCAAAATAGGGATTCATTTCAAGATACAAATTGTTGATTTCCGGATATAAGCCACTAAATAGTCAAAGATAAAAATATACTAATGTTATCAATTAGAAGGAGAGTGGTTCATATGACAAATCGAAAAATATTACCAAAAGAAGAATTGAAAAAAATCAAAGGAGGAACTCCTGGAGGAATTGATTTCATTTCTGGCGGTCCTCATGTCGCCCAAGACGTATTAAATGCAATAAAAAACTTTTTTAAATAGAAGTGGAGAGAGAAGAATGAAGAAAAAATTTTTACCCCTAATAGCATTATTATTTTCAATTACAGTTGGGCTGTCATTTTCTCCGCAAAATTCCTATGCGGATGAGAATAGTCCGGGCACAAATTCTACTGAGGTTGACCATCAAAATGCGACAAATGTAACAGAAGAAGAATATCTACAAAACATATCTGGTATTAAGGAAGTAAATGATTCAGAACTAATCAATCTACTGAAAAGTGATGATTCATATTTTATGTTGATTGGTTATAAAGGATGTCCGTACTGTCGAGAGTTCTCAAAAGTGTTGTCTGAATTCAAAGAGACTAGTAAATTGCCGATCTATTATGTCAATTTAGAAAAAAAATATGGTGATACGTTATCAAGTGAAGACAAACAATTGATGCTATCATTCTTTAACGAAAAAGTTGGACCTCTATATACTCCAACGTTTATTAGAATCGATCATCAGATTCCAGTAAATGGGTTTATTGGCTCAAACACTACATTAGTTGATCTTCAGTCTTTGAATTACTAATTCAAAGCAACACTATTATGAATGAAAATTCAATTTAATCAGTAGGGGACGAGATTGATATCTTGTCCTCTATTTGTTTTGAAAGAATCATCTTTCTGAAGAATGTTACTTTTTGCGAATATTACTTTTTCGAAAAGATGAAAACAATTAATACGTATATCTGAGGAGCGCAGACATCTGCATATTGGCTGACACTTGGATATTCACGAAAATGTTCACTACATGTGGTTTAAGTCCTGAAATCATTATTAACGCCTAATTATTTGAACGTTTCAGTTAAATGAAGTCACTTTGGAAGTGTTGGAACTAAAATTACTCTATATTACTTTCCTATGTGCCCCAATTTTGAATGCCATTCTTTTGATTTTTAGTTCTATTTAGTGATATTTGAAGGTTCTCTCTGCTTTTAAAAATCTTGATATTCCATAGAATGATGTCTACTGCTTCGTAGATATCATTCATGTCTGAAGAAGAAGAATAGACCTAAAGTGATGGCTGAACTCTTGATGGATAAGAGTTCAGCTTTTTTGTGCTTTGGAGAAAATGTACTTCGCTGATGCTAAAATCTCTTTTCGTAGAAATTGGCTCAGCTATTCAATTTCAAGAACTAAAAAGTAATAAGTAGGTGAACATTGCAATTTCTAAAGGAGTTAGCAGCTGTTGTTCTTTATTGTATGTAAATGTCAGCTTTTGAATTATTGAGCTGGAGTCTAGTCTGACAATTTGGAGGCATTTTCCTTCGTATAAGAAATGAATTTCGGGAGTTGCGGGAACTTTTCTTACCATAACTTTAGCTTCTTGTTGGGGCAAGTGGATATAAAAGAGTGGGTCGGAAACTCCAAGGTTCGTTGAGAATGGTAAAACTGCCAAGTTGTTCCGAGGTTCCTTGCCAAGAACGAGCAAATTTTTGATTTGAAAAGAGTTCTTCTTTGAGTGTGACTGTATGGTGATTACTATTTTCACCTTTCATATCAATAATGGAATGGGGGCGAACACATTCAAAAGTACGGTGACCAATATTTCGAAAAGTTTTTCGAAATGAGGCAATTTGCATATTTTCGTGCCAGACAAGAATATTTTTCCCAGCTGTTTTGAATAAGGGAATTTCAATAGTGTACATTACAAAACCTCCTTATTTTTAGTATATCATGGGATTAAAGTGTGAAGATAGCAGCAGAATTAGACGAATTCGAATAAAAGTAGTTCGGATAAAGTTAGTTATTACGAGCGAAATCATAGTGACGATTAAGTGCAGAAGTGATCACAGAATGATAGGTAAGGTCTCGTTTGACGGCATTTTTACTTTATGATTAAATAAAAGATGTAATAAAATCTTCCATAGAAAATTACGACACGATGCTGCACATAGTGATAATTTGGAAGAGAACGAGTGACTAGTAAGTAGCTTGTAGTCCACGATTTAGATACTGGTAATTGTTGATATGGAGCGGTATGACTAATATGAGGCTTTAAAGAACAGTGTTAAGAGGCTTTCGAGTAGTATTGATACGAGAATCATAGCTTAGAAGACGGCAGCTTATCAGAACGATAGGCTGTTTTTTTTACGTAGGGAAAAATTAGGGAGGCATCTTAAATGCAACAAAATAGATTCAACAGTTTTCGAGAGCTTAGACAATATATGGCAAAAGAGGAGTATGAAAAGAAAAAACGTGAAAATGAACAGAACCGAATCGTGTGGAAACAGAGCCAACGTAAATGCGAAGAGCTTTCTGTGGAGGAACACAAGAGAATCGCGGCGCTCACCTCGCTGATGGAAAAATTACAGCTGCCAGCGATTACTTCTGCAGACCATGCAATGGGGTATAACTGGTGTTTTGAACAATTTTTACTCAGGGCAATGAGGAGATATCCTATTGATGGTCAGTTCTATCTTGAATTGAAAGCACAACGAGACGGGGATTTAACTAAAATTGCTGAACTGCTTTCTGAGCACAAAAAAATAGTGGGAAGTCATGAAATGTCTCGAAAAAAAATAGCTGTTGAGCAAACGACAAAAAAGAAGCAGTATTACGGAAACAAAGGCAAACCTCAGAAAAAGAAGAGTAAAAAGCAAAAAACTGGACACCACGAACTGGAACAGCAATCAGCTTTAAAAGTAATATGTGGTGCAGATGGTACTGTACTGGGAATTCGGCCAATTGATGACAATCGTCCGTTAGTTACCGGTGAGGGGCTAAAAGAGGAAGGCTTCGATTATTGGAACCATACCGGCACAATGGCAGACAACCTGGATTATCGAGATTACCAGGACTTTTATGATCGTTATTCTTGAAATTTTCTTTATGCAATAGTTGAAGTTTGTTGTGGGGAAGAATTTTTTGCATAGAATCTAAATTTTCATCTAAGTGAGTCTACTATTCTCTTACCACCCAAAATATCACCCGAATAACTAAAAACACCGCCTAACAATTGAGCTGTCAGACGGTGAGGAGGATTCGATTAGTGATGCTTGTAGCTCAAATAGTAAAAGCCGGAAACGAAGATTGAGCCACCGATGATGTTGCCGAGGTAGACGAAAAGGAAGTTTTGTAGGAAATCAATCCAAGTGGCTTGTCCTTCAAAAATTGCAGCGGGGATGATGAAGCAATTGGCCACACTATGCTGAAAGCCGATTGCAACAAAGACCATTACTGGAAACCAGATGCCCAGAATCTTACCAGCGCCGTCTTTGGCCCCATAGCACAGCCAAAGAGCCAAGCCAACAAACCAGTTACAGCCGATACCGGAGATAATTCCCTGAAGCGGTGTAGCCTCAATTTTATGATGCGCCAAATTGATGACAGTATCCAAATAGACCCCCGTATGAGTTAATCCCACTAGATAGCCAAAAAAATAGGCTACAAATAGGGCGCCGACTACATTTGCCAGAGTGATAGTAATCCAGTTGAGGAGCAGTTCTTTAAAGCTGACCTTTTTGTCAAAAAAGGCCATTGCCACTGCCATCATATTGCCGGTGATCAGTTCACCGCCAGCTAGTAAAATCACGATCAATCCGATGGGAAAGACGCTGGCCCCCACCAATGCGGCCACGCTAGCAAGGTCAGCAGGGATAGAAGCTGAGACCCGCACATAAGCCAGATAGCCCAGC
The DNA here is from genome assembly GCF_049166715.1 of Enterococcus infantis. Taxonomy (NCBI): domain Bacteria; kingdom Bacillati; phylum Bacillota; class Bacilli; order Lactobacillales; family Enterococcaceae; genus Enterococcus; species Enterococcus infantis. The sequence continues at coordinate 94,015 of NZ_JBMHFB010000006.1, forward strand.
GAGATCATAGCCCCACCAATAAAGCCTAGAATCAGTTTGGCTAGAAACGGTTTTTGAATTTTTTTGATACCATTGTCGATGGAAATATCGACGATTTCATAAGGGGTGTACATATGAGAAGTGCTCCTTTCGATAGTTGGCTGGGAAGATAGAGTAGTCGATGAAAAAAGGACGGAGAATGTGCCCGTTTTGGTCGTCTGTCATTTGCAGACCTGTTCAACTCAACTTGTCTGTCTCGAAGCCGTTCTTTTTTGGTGGTCAAGGGCGAATCGTTGTTCGATAGTCAATGACAATCCAGAAAGTGGGAAGGATGTCAATGAGAAGACAGCAGATCCGTGACCACTGAATTTGATAAGTCCGTTGTTTACTTTACGGATTTTTGTGAAAAAAGCAACAAGTTTTTGCGGGTTTCCTGAAAGTTTTCGTGATTTGGCAGAATTTTTTTGAATTGCGGGTGGTTTCAGTAGGGGAATAGCGAAAAGACAGATGGCTACAGGAAGAGCCCCTTGTCTTTGAGAGACAGGGGCTATAGGCAAAATTGAGAACTGGAACAAAAAAGTTCACTTATCAGTTTGCTTGGTCCATTTATTTAGAAGTTGGCTATCTTTTTAATGTTACCTTGAACATGGGAGTAAAAGGAATGAGATAGAGACAGGGGTCTTCAGAAATTTTTTGATAAGCTCACGTCACTTCAGAAGTTTGCTGCAAATGAACCCTGGCTCAATCTTATCAAGGATACATTGCAAGAAGACCAGTCTAGGTTTCAACTCCTTTTTATGGTCACTCCCCCCGCCGAAAGCGTCCCGGGGTCACTCGGTTCTTTTCTTTAAAGACCTGCACAAAGCGACTGGCGCTGGCAAAGCCGACTGCACTGGCAATGTCTTGTACTGAGAGTTCCTGATGATTCATCAGGAACTCTTTTGCTTTGTTTAGGCGGAAATCCAGCAGATATTGCTGGGTTGATTTTCCGGTGAAACGGCGGAATAGGCGGGTGAGGTATTGTGGCGTGATGAATAGTGTCGCAGCTAGTTCCTCTACTGTCAAATCCTCGCCAAACGCCAACTCGATGTGTTCGATTGTCGGTAGGACGAATTGCTGAAATAGCGGGTGGCTGATTGCCAGTTGATTTTCGTAGCCTTTTGATAGATACATTAAAAAGCGATAGCAGTCTGCTGAGGCTTGCGCGGAATCAAGGGTGCGAGTGGTGAGGTCGGCCACTACGGCGTCAATCCAGCGGGAAAAGGAAAACTCCGGAGTATCATTGGAAAAAATGACTCGATTGGTGCCGAGTATTTCTGAAAAATGGTCCTCCAACATGCCATTGAAGGTGACAAAGCGGGTCTGCCAGCCGTTATTCTCGTCTGCATTTTTTTTGTCAGCTGTTGACAGGTGGTCTGTCAACGGCTTTTCAGTATTTGCTACGTCTTGGTGAATCTTGTGATCTGACCGAATGCCGTACTCATTGATTAGTTGTGGAGCGCGCCCCAAACCAAGAGTGCCAGTGCTGTTTTCGGAACGACTGCCAATTTCAATAACTGCCTCATCAGCAAAATAAGCGTGGGGGGTATAAGGCGGCAGCAGGACACCTTCACCTTCACGCAGCGTGACCAGTTGTCCTGCCACCTGCACCTGTCCTTGGCCTTTTTCAGTTTGCAGCCAATGATAATGAGAATAGCCTTGTTTGCGAGAGACGCTTTCTTGGCCCCAATGATTTCCGATGGATTCTAATGAGAATGGGAGTGTTTCGCTGATGGGTTGAAAATAGATGGGCATGGCAAGGTACCTCTTGTTTCGATTTTTTATATTTTTTGTTTGTGGAATCTATACTAACATGCGTCGCTAGCGTTTACAATGAGGGTATTAAGCAATGGATTGGCAATGCCTGCGACAAATACAATTTTACATTTCAAAACACTAAATCTTACATAACCTTGCTGCTGTTTATATTTTTTGGCAGCAGCAAAGAAAAGGAGACTACACTATGTTTAATCGAATCCTCTATGGGGGCGACTACAATCCGAATCAATGGGAAAAGGAGGTCTGGTCAGAAGATCTGCGTATTTTTAAAAAGGCTAAGATCAATTCGGCCACGATCAATGTCTTTTCATGGGCGAAGATCCAACCTTCTGAAAATGTCTATTACTTCGACGAGTTGGATGAAGTTATCGCGATGTTGTCAAAGGACAATTATGATATTGTTTTGGCCACATCCACGGCAGCGATGCCTGGCTGGATGTACAAAAAATATCCAGAAGTCGCTCACGTGGATTATGACGGTCGGACACACAAATTTGGTGGACGCCACAACAACTGTCCGTCTAGTGAAATTTTCCGCAAATATTCTGCTCGTTTGGCGGGTAAACTGGCAGAACGTTATGGCAGCAATCCTCATGTGACCTGCTGGCACGTCAACAACGAGTATGGCAATTACTGTTATTGTGAAAAATGTGAAGCTGCCTTTCGAGTGTGGGTGAAGGACAAATACCAGACCATTGATGCCGTAAACAAAGCCTGGAACATGGAATTTTGGGGTCACACGCTCTATGATTTTGATGAGATTGTTGTACCAAATGCCTTGTCAGAAGGAATCGGCTACGACAAGACAGCTTTTGCGGGGATTTCCATTGATTATTGCCGATTTATGTCGGATTCTCGTCTGGAGACTTTCAAGCTGGAAAAAGCTGCCATTCGCCAGCATGACAAAGACACCGCGATTACTACTAACTTGATGGGGACTTATAAGGGGCTGGACTACTTCAAATGGGCTAAGGAATTGGATATCGTTTCTTGGGACAATTATCCGGCTTACGATACGCCCTGGAGCCAGGTAGCGATGACGCATGATTTGATGCGGGGGGTCAAAGATCAGCAGCCGTTTATGCTGATGGAACAAACACCGTCACAACAAAATTGGCAAGCCTACAATTCACTGAAAAAGCCCGGCCAAATGCGAGCCCAAAGCTACCAAACGATTGCCCATGGTGCAGACACGATTCAATTTTTCCAATTGCGGCGTAGCATTGGGGCATGTGAGAAATTCCATGGAGCAGTAATTGAACATGTGGGAACAGAAAATACCCGAGTGTTCCGGGAGACGGCTGAGTTGGGAGAAGAGTTGACCCGTTTATCTGAAATACTTGGAGCCAAAACACCTTCTGAAGTGGGAATGATTTTCGACTGGGACAACTACTGGGCACTGGAGTATACCAGTGGGCCGTCTGTTGATTTGAAATACGTGGATCAGATGCACAAGTATTATCGCTATTTTTACGATCAAAATATCTCTGTGGACATGCTTGGTGTAGCAGCAGACTTCTCCAAATATAAAGTGATTGTCGCACCGGTTCTATACATGATTAAAGAGGGAATGGCCGAAGCACTGGAAACCTTTGTGGCAGAAGGTGGTACGTTGATCACTGGCTTTATGAGTGGAATCGTGGATCAATCTGACAATGTACATCTGGGCGGCTATCCAGGCCCACTGCGAAAAATGTGCGGGGTTTGGGCCGAAGAGATTGATGCGTTGGCTCCGGAACAAAGCAACAGTGTCGTATTTACGGATGGGACAAGCGGGAAAGCGCATCTCTTGTGTGACATTCTCCATCTCGAAGGAGCAGAAAGCCTGGCAGCATACACGAGCAACTTTTACGCGGGTTCCCCAGCGGTGACTAAAAATGCATTTGGCAAAGGAACTGTCTATTATGTTGGAACGGAATTGGAGCCGGTTTTACTAGACAAGGTTCTGACAGAGGCAGCCGCCGGTGTATCCCCTGTCTTGGCTGAAGCCACTAAACTGGAAATTGCGGTTCGGGAAAAAGAAGGGCAGCGCTATTATTTCATCATGAACTTCACAGATGACGCACTGCCATTGCCAAAAGCTTTTGTCGGAGCAACAGACTTGTTAAAAGGTACGGTGCTAAAAGCCCATGACTTGGCAAAATATACCACCTATCTGGTAAAACAGGCGCTTTAAACTAAGTGCAAAGTATTTTGTTAGTTAGGTACGGGTCGATTCATTGTTAAGTGTGGCGACAGTTGTTGTTAGGCTGTCGGCTACATAAGAAGCAGGAGGAACGAAGATGAGTTTTGAAATCAAAGATGAGTTTTATTTGGAAGGAAAGCCTTTTAAAGTTATCAGTGGATCCATCCATTATTTCCGCGTGGTGCCAGAATACTGGCGAGATCGGTTGGAAAAACTGCGATTGCTGGGCTGTAACACGGTGGAGACGTATGTAGCCTGGAACAAGCATGAGCCTAATGAAGGAGAATATGATTTTTCTGGAGGCAATGATCTGCGGCGCTTCATTCAGATTGCTCAGGAAGTGGGCCTATATGTGATTTTACGTCCGGCGCCTTATATTTGTGCGGAGTGGGAGTTTGGGGGGCTGCCTTATTGGCTACTGCAAGACCCGAAGATGAAACTGCGCTTTTCCTATGGCCCTTTTATGGAAAAAATTCAACGGTATTTTGATCAGTTGTTGCCGCAAGTGACGGATCTGCAAATCACTCACGGCGGCCCAATTCTCATGATGCAGGTGGAAAATGAATATGGGAGTTACGCCAATGATAAAAAATATCTGCGACAGATGGCACAGTTGATGCGAGACAAAGGTGTGGTCGTTCCATTGGTAACTTCTGATGGTCCGTGGCATGACATGCTGGACAATGGCACAATTCCAGACATCGCCTTGCCGACGATTAACTGTGGTTCAGATATCAAAAAGTGGTTCGACGTGTTACGAAAATTTCATGGGACAAAGAAGCCGCTGATGGTGATGGAATTTTGGATTGGCTGGTTTGATGCTTGGGGAGATGAGCATCATCACACTACCTCAGTGGAAGCTGCCGCCAAAGAGTTGCGGGATATCTTGACAGAAGGCAGTGTGAACATCTATATGTTTCATGGCGGCACGAACTTCGGCTTTACTTCCGGTGCCAACTATTACGAAAAACTGGCACCGGATGTGACAAGCTATGATTATGATGCTTTGTTGACAGAGTGGGGGGACATTACACCGAAATACCAAGCTTTTCAAGAAATTATCGCCCAATACACAGAGCTTCCCGAGTTTGCGCTTTCTACGAAAATCGTGAAAAAGGCCTATGGAAAACTTCAGGCAAAAGACCGGGTCTCTTTGTTTAGCACATTGGATAAACTGGCTGAACCCGTGAAAAGTCCTTACCCATTATCGATGGAAGCGTTGAATCAGGCTACCGGTTATGTTTACTACAAGAGTGCTATCGGCGCCCCTCGTCACATTGAAGATTTTCGGCTGATTTCTTGCATGGACCGAGCCAATATCTTTGTCAATGAGTCACTGTTGATGACACAATACGATCAAGAAATCGGCGTGTCTCAAAAGATTGAGTTAACGGCAGAGTCAAATGAGCTGGGGATTCTCGTGGAAAACATGGGACGAGTGAATTACTCTGTTAAGATGAACCATCAGCACAAAGGAATTAAAGACGGTGTAATCGTCAATGGTGCCTATCGTGCCGATTGGGAGATGTACAGCCTGCCAATGGATAATTTGGAGCAAGTGGACTTCAGCGGTGACTATCTTTCTGGGCAGCCAAGTTTCACTCGCTTTGAATTAGAGGTAGGTGAAGTGGGAGATACTTTTATTGAGCTTACCGGTTGGGGAAAAGGCTTTGTGACCGTCAATGGCTTTAATTTAGGTCGCTTTTGGGAAGTCGGTCCGCAAAAACGGCTGTATCTGCCAGGACCACTATTGAAGAGCGGGAAAAACGAAATCATCGTGTTCGAATCTGATGGCAAGGTTGGCGAAAGCATCACCTTTTTCGATCAACCGGATTTAGGTTGAGACAAGTTATTCTGGAATAAACAAAGATCTCTTGAATCAGCTGCTATTTTCTGGTTAAAGAGCCTGAGTATCTGATTGAGAGAGAACTATGTAGTTAGAGACTTGACTGTCCATTAGTTTCATGGAATACGTGAAGATAGCGCAGCAAGTATGGAGTTAGCGCTGCAAAGGGGAGTAAAAAATTTGGCGACGTCTTTTGTTTGACCCTTTGATTTAGCCATGCTACAGTAAAACCAATAATAGGAGAGCGAGGGATCCTGATGATCATTATCACCAAATAAGGCAAAAGCTGCATTCAGACTGTCCGTAGAGAACTTTACGGGATTAGTGTGCAGATTTTCGCAAGAACTGGTGGTAAAAGATGATTCTTCAGGTCCAATAAAAGAGATGATGAAAAGATAGAAGTACGGCTGTAATAGTTGTGTTTTGCAGTGGTTCTAACATCTTTTTTGTCGCATTCTTTCATACCGACTTGATGACCAGTCTGCCCAGTTTTGCGAAGATAACTGAGGCGGGCTGGTCTTTTTTTTCTATTGATACTTGGTTTGCTAAAAAGTGTCACTGGAATCTTTCCAGGCTGCTTCTGTCTGCCCTGTGTGAACAGGGATGGAGAAGTGAAGAAAAATGGCAACTATAAAACTTGAAAATTTGACTTTCGGCTACGATCGTATGGGAAGTTTGTTATTTGATGAAGCCCGACTGATGATTGATACTCAATGGAAATTGGGTTTAGTAGGCCGAAATGGTCGTGGCAAGACGACCTTACTAAACCTGCTACAAGGAAAGTTACCTTACCAGGGGCGAATCAGCCAACCGTTGGAACTTGATTATTTTCCACAAAAAATAGAAAATCCTCACCTGTTGACCTTCTATGCTCTTTACGAGATACAGGAATTCGAGCAGTGGCAGTTAGAAAGAGAGCTGAATCTGCTGGAGTGTGATCCAGAAGTACTGTGGCGTCCTTTTACGACACTTTCCGGTGGTGAGCAGACCAAGGTACTACTTGCACTTTTATTCGTAAATGAAGGGCGCTTCCCTTTAATCGATGAGCCGACCAATCATCTGGATATTACCGGTCGTAAACAAGTAGCGGGATACTTACAACAAAAATCATCCGGCTATATCGTGGTAAGTCATGATCGAGGATTCCTGAATATGGTGACAGATCATATATTGGCTATTGAAAAAAGTCAGTTGGTTTTATACCAAGGGAACTTTTCACTGTATGAAGAAGAGAAAGCTCGTCGAGATGCCTTTGAACAGGCTCAAAATCGTAAGTTGAAAAAAGAAATCAATCGACTACAGCAGACGGCGCTTGAGAAGGCGGAGTGGTCTCGAAACCGGGAGCGTGATAAGTATAATCCATCTCGTGGGTTTATTGATACTGAGGATCGTCGAAAAAGTCCTGGTGCAATTGGCGCTGATTCTGCTCGTCTGATGAAACGCTCCAAAGCAATTTTACAGCGGGTAGAATCTCAAGTCATTGAAAAAGAAGGTCTTTTGAAAAACATCGAGCAAATTGATCAATTAAAAATGTGTTATTCACCTGCTTATAACCGGCGCTTGATCCAAGTAGAGGAGCTGACTTTAAGGTATGCTAGTGGCCCAGACCTTTTCAACAAGCTTTCTTTTGAACTGCTTCAGGGAGAGTGTTTGGCAATAACAGGAGCAAATGGGAGCGGTAAGAGTTCGCTTTTAGCTGCTCTATTAGGAGAATTTGCTGGTGAATTGCGGCGAGGTAATTTAACGATTGCGACAGGAATTGTGATTAGTCAGGTTCGACAGAATTATGGAGATAATCGAGGAACTTTGAAAGATTTTGCGAGGCAAGAAGGACTTGATTATTCCCACTTTTTGAATAATCTTCGAAAAATGGGTATGGAACGGAATGTTTTTGAAAATGATATTCAAGAGATGAGCATGGGGCAGAGAAAAAAGGTTGAGCTGGCTAAGTCTCTATCCCAGCGTGCGAATTTATTTGTTTGGGATGAGCCGCTAAATTACTTGGATGTCTTTAATCAAGATCAGTTGCAACAGTTACTTTTGTCTGTGAAACCTTCCATGATTTTAATCGAACATGATGGCTGTTTTATTTCTGAAGTAGCAGACAAAGTCATTCACTTGGATAAAGGAGGGGTGACAGCAATCATTTCTAAATGATAATTAGCGAACTTCTAGACATCTCATACACGATGAAAAGAGAAGCAACTTCCAATCTTTAATGGAAGTTGCTTCTCTTTTGGGAATATATAAGATAACCGATATCAGCTTATTTTCTATGCAATGCAATGCCAAAAAGGCCAATGGATTGAAGCAAAAATTGAGTAGGGATTCTTTCAATTAGTGGAGCAAAACTTAATGTAAATAGATGCTTTTCCCTGCTATTTCGCTGGCAGCTGTCGGCTTTCACCTCGACGATAGAGGAGCATCGCCACTGCGGCAAAGAGAAGGGGACCACCCACCAGCGTCAATGCGTCGCTATAATGTCCCAGTGAAAAGGGTTGCCAGATTTGAAAGGCAATGGCAAAGACGATACAGCTGCAAACGCTCAGTGAAAAGGCTGTACTCAATTTTTGGTTGGCAACGAAGAGGTCGTTTGCTGGTACGAGTCGCTTTTTCAAAAAGAATGGGAAGCTAGCAGCAACGACAAAGTAAGGCATCGCCCGGGCTACGTTAGTCATATAGGTTAATTGATTGAACAGCTCACCGGCGACTTGAGTATTAAAGGTGATGGCCAAAATCACCAGACTGATCACCAGTCCTTGTAGCCGCAGTGCTTTTTCCGGCATGTCCTGTCGGTTAAGGGCTGTTAAACGCTGAGGCCAAAGTGCTTTCGGGGTGCCTTGAATCAAACTTTTTAGCGGTCCAAAGGTAATTGAAGACAATAGTCCTAAGTAAGAGACGAACAGGACAAAAGCTGTGTAGCGGATGTAAATTTGGTAAACGAGAGCAGCGGTGTTACCCGTCAAGCCAAGACCCGCGCTGACGGCATGGGCCAAGCTGCCCATCAAGCCGTACATGAGATTACCAAGGTGCATCTGATCGGTTTGTCGTAAGTTTCCCAGATCATTGGCCCCGCTCCACAACAGAATCCCTCCAATATAGAGGAGGAGAATCAAGACACCGCTATACACCAGTCCCCGAGGAAACTGGCGGCGGCTGTTTTTGGTTCGGTCAGACAAAGCGGCGACGGTATCCAGACCGCCAAATGCAGTGATGGCAAAAATAAAGAAAGGCAGTTGGCTGAGGAGATTATCACCGGTGCCGGCAAAAAAACTAGGGGCTGATAAGCTGTGTTGTAGGTTGTGCCACATATCTGTCGGCTGGCGCAATACCAAAAAAAAGTTACTGACAGCCGAGAGCAGCAATAAGCCTGCCATGGCCAGACTAGAGATTTTCAAAAAGCGCAATACCGTACCAAAGCCGCGACTGATAAGCCAAGTCAAAATTCCCACCGCAGCGATTCCAAAGAATGCCACCAGCCATTGTGTCGGGATTTCAAACCAAGAGGGTTCTCCGGTGATATCCTGACCAAAGAGCAGGATGGATAATGGGATGACCAGTTTCATAAAGAGGCTGACCATCCAAGTGAAATAGCTGCAGTACCACAAAAAGGCAGTGACAAATGCCGCTTTTGGAGACAGCGCGTCTTTTAGCCAGTCATAAACTGTGCCGGAGCGATCGCCATATTTGCGAGTATACTGAGCGACAATCAAGGCGTAAGGAATGAAGTAACCAAATCCAGCCAGTAAAAACCAAGGCAGAGCCTTGATTCCCATCATGTAAAAGGCAGTGGCCATACTGGAAAAAGAATAGACTGTGGTTGTGATAATCAGCACCAGTTGCGGTAAAGAGACGTGTTTTTTTGCAGGCATCTGTGAGTCTCACTTTCTTGTTATGGAAAACGGCAACTCGTAGTTATCGGGAATTACCGTTGTTTCGTTATTTTCAGGAAATCTGCTATTATAATAGTGATCGTAGGCGGGGATTGCAATAGGATTGTGCGTTTTTGCACAAATTTTAGGGAATTGGAGTAGTCGATATGGATGCTGTGAAAGCTTGGCTGAAAAGTGAAAGAATTGCGTGGGATTGTGATTTTATTGGAATTGCAGTGAACACAGCACCACCGCAAGAGGCAAAAGAGATTCGTTGGCTGTATACGGAGGGGCCCAAAAACAATGCCCATCAAAAAATTCGGTTGCGCATTGGCCGGGGAATTGCCGGTATCGTTTGGAAGACTGCTCGTCCACAAAGCGAAGATCACTTGCAGTCGCAACCGGAAAAGCTGATGGAGTACCCCATCTCCCGTACGGAAAAGCTGGAGTCTGCTTTGGCAGTACCGGTGTTTGCGCCGGTGGTTGAAACGCCGCTTTTACGCCAGGACCAGACTTTTATCAGCACCCAGACAGAAGTGATTGGCGTATTGATGGTAGGCTTTCGCCGTTCCCGTAAGTTTAACCAAGAGGAAATAACTAAGCTTACGGCTTGTGGAGCAGACGTCGCCTATTTGTTACAAAAGGAGGCGGAAAAAGATGACCGTTTCTGATCAGTTGTTTACGTTGATTCAAGAAGCTGTTTGGCTATTAGATGATGCCGATCATGTTTTGCTGAAAACAACAGCAGCGAAGCAAATCGAAAAAGACTATGTGTGGGATCTGAAAAAGGTACTGGATATTCCCCGAGGGAAGGGCTGTCTGCTGCATAGTACCAAAGCGGTTTGTCTGGAATGTCCGGTGGGGGAGGTGGATCCTACAGGTTTTCCTTTTGTGCTGTTGGATCCAAAGGGCGAGCTGTATGATTTTTGGGGCAGTCTACACACAGATCTTGACTCGCACCAGCAGCTGTTGCAACTAACCCCACAAAATGCTGAAAATTTTGGAGCGGAGCAGGCGTCGATGTTTGATTATTTGAATGACGCTCGAGAAAAAGAACGAAAAAAAATCGCGCAAGACCTCCACGACGGTATTGCCCAAAGTATCTATAGTCTGATGTTGGAAACCCGTGGACTAAAATGGATGCCGGTGGCGGATCAACCGGAGCAGATGATGCGGATTGACCGACATTTTGCGGAGGTTCTAGAGGAAGTTAAAGAACTGGCCGGGGAGCTGCGGCCGATGACGCTGGATGCGTTTGGCTTGGAACCGGCGTTAACTCAATTTGCTGACCGGACGTTGGAAATGACGGGTTTTTCCATAGTCCAACATCACATAGGCAGGCCGCGCCCGTTGTCAGACGCCCAACGAACGGCGATTTATCGAGTGGTGCAAGAGGCGGTCGCCAATGCATTGAAGTACGCCGGTGTCAACGAAGTACAGGTTACATTGGATTATCAGTCGGATTACATGGCAGTGACCATAAAAGATGAGGGAACCGGCTTTTTACTAGCCGAAAAGGCCCATGGTTTTGGCTTAGCCAATATGAAAGAACGCATCGCCGCTATAGGTGGGATGTTGACGATTCATACCGCAGTAGGCAATGGCACCGAGATTGTGATTCGCTTACCTTATGAGGACGAAAAAACGAATCTAGCATTTAATGAAAAAGGAGCTGGCTGAAATGAATATCTTGATCGCTGACGACCATGCCATGATTCGTAATGCACTGGCCTTCATGATCAACGCGCAACCAGATATGAAGGTGGTGGGGGATGCCGCTGATGGCAGTGAAGTCTTTTTGAAGGCAGAACAGCTGCCAATTGATATTCTGCTGATGGATATCTCCATGCCGCCAGGAGAAAATGGCTTACAGACGACTCGTCGCCTCAAAGAAGCACATCCCGATATTAAAGTGATCGTTTTGACGATGCACGACGAAGAAACCTACATCAGAGAAGCTTTAGCAGCTGGGGCTGATGGGTTTATTCTAAAAAGTGCCCATGAGGAAACGCTTCTTGAAGGGATTCGCCAAGTAGGTCGCGGTGATCGTTTTTATGACGGGTACGATGATCAACAGTTGAATAGTTTGGCAAAAATTGAGCAGGACCCTTTGTATGAAAGTCTCTCCAAGAGGGAAAAAGAGCTGTTGCCATTGATTGCGCTAGGGTATAACAACAAGGAGATTGCCGAAAAGCTATTTATCTCTGTGAAGACGGTAGAAGTCCACAAAGCGAATATCCGTAAAAAGTTGAAGCTGGATAATTACGCGGGCTTACTGCAATACAGTTTGAAGCATCATCTGGTAGATTTTTAGGAAAGAAGGCAAGACGTTGAAAGGAATTATTTTTGTGCTTCACGGGAGGCGAAATCGCATCGCTCGTGGAAATTTTGCTGCGGTGGAACAACTTGTCTCCCTGCTAGAAAAAGATGGTTTTTTGTGTCGGATTGGTCTCTTGGAAGGTGATCATCAGACGTTGGAAGCGGCATTGACCCAATTGCAGGAATTAGGGGTGACAGAGTATCTATTGGTGCCGGTGCTGTTGTTTGGTGCGACTCATTTTAAGCAGGATTTACCAGAGCGGACCCAAAAAATCTTAGGTGAGGCCAAGGTTCAACTGCTGGCACCTTTGGGCACGACACAAGCGATTTATCAGTCTTTGAAACAGCAATTGATGACAAACTTAGCAGAAAAGCCGGGGACGAGGGGCCTTTTGATTGCTCACGGCACGCCCCATTATCAGGAGCCTGCAGTGCAATTGCAACAGATTGCCGCCAAGATGTCACAAGAAACGGGGTATCAAATCCTTGCTGTAAATTATATCGGCTCCAATGATTACCAAAGCTTTCTTACTGCACATCCAGAGGAACGCTTTGTGATTCAACCTTTCTTTTTGACTCACGGCCATCTCGTGGAAAAGATCAGTCAGTGGATTAAAAAAAATCATTTGCCAATGGATGTGATTTTACCAACTTTGGAAGAAAGTCCAGCGTTAGTTGAAGCATTGAAAGAAAGGCTGGTGGAAGCAGGATGTATCCCGTCTTAATCGAAATCAGCCACTTGCAGGTATTGGTGGTGGGAGGCGGTCGAATTGCCAGCCGAAAATTGACTGAATTAATTGCAGCAGGCAGCCGTCCGGTGGTTGTTGCGCCGAAAGTCAGTGAGAGGATTCGTGAGTGGGCAGATGCAGGGCTGGTAACTCTGAAACAGCGGGACTTCTGTAGCGGCGACACTGAAGCATTCGACATGGTATTTATCGCCACAGATCAGCCAAAAGTGAATGATGCTGTCTTTAGTGAGCTGCGACCAGGACAATTGGTGAACGACACCACAGTGGCTTCTCGAGGGAATTTTATGAATTTAGCCCTAGTGAAAAAAAGAGCGGGGACAGTGGGTATTACGACTTTTGGTACCGATCCCGCCACAGCCAAACACTGGAAAGAAAAAATCAATCGTCTGCTGGCTGACGACTAATTGTTTTTTATGAAGCGAGGGGCTGTGACAATGGTTGAGTCACCCTCCGACGAACCGAACAATACCAAACGTGAGGCCCCAAAAGCCGACAATCTTCCATTAAAATCATTGGAAGATCGTCGGCTTTTCATTGCTAAAAATTTCAAAGGCTGACTAACCTTGATTTCATCAAGCCAAGTCAGTCTAATTCACTTCTCTTGATACGTATGGTTTTGTTCTCTCTTCGGACTAAGACATTAAGAGGCTCACAAATTTCCCTCATCCATACAGTTTTATTAGTTTTGATTAACAGCCGTCGTTTAGCACTTGAACATTACTTATCACATTTTCTTTCCTACGATTAGGGATTTGAGCGAAATGCTCGGAAAGCTCGGAAACGCTGTTATTATCGACAGCGGAAGCATTAAAAGGTTAATTGAGAACGATTCTTGATCAGTAATGCACAATACTAGGGAATCCCCTAATTTTCATTTTTTTCCTTTTCATTTATTGTGAATTTTGTAACAAATGATCTGAGATATTGGATTATTTTTGTCTGATTCGCTGCTTGTAAAATAATCTATGAGGTGAACAAAATGAAAGAACGTTTAGTCGTGATCGGTAACGGGATGGCCGGTGTCCGCACTGTGGAGGAGATCATTGCCCGGGACCCAGATCGTTATGAAATCACTATTATTGGGAAAGAAGAGTATCCAAATTACAATCGGATCATGCTCTCTAATGTGTTGCAAAATAAAATGACGGTGGACGAAATCATCACAAATCCACTGGCATGGTATCGAGAAAATAACGTGACACTGATCAACAACGAGCCAGCCAAAACTCTCGATCACCAAAAGAAAACTGTCACAACAACTGCCGGAAATACACTGTCTTATGACAAATTAATCTTGGCTATGGGCTCAAATCCCTTTATTTTGCCAGTTCCGGGAGCGGATAAAGAAGGTGTCGTAGCCTTCAGAACAATTGATGATACTGCTGAAATGCTGGCGGCAGCCGGAAAGTACCAAAAAGCTGTCGTCATTGGTGGTGGACTTTTAGGTTTGGAAGCTGCTAAAGGCTTGCAAGATCAAGGCATGGATGTCACAGTCGTTCATTTGGCCAAATGGTTGATGGAGACGCAACTGGATGAAACTGCCGGCAAATTGCTGCAGGCAGAACTAGAAGAGCAGGGTCTGAAGTTCTTAATGGAACACGCCACTCATGAAATTCTTGGTGACCAACGTGTGACGGGACTGAAATTTGGTAACGGAAGTGAAATTGAAACGGATTTGGTAGTGATGTCTATCGGAATTCGTCCAGCTGTTGAATTGGTGAAAGAAAGTGGCATTGAAATCAACCGGGGAATCATTGTCAACGACTTTATGGAGACGAGTTTGCCAGATATTTACGGTGTGGGGGAATGTGTCGAGCACAACGGCATCTGTTACGGCCTGGTAGCTCCGTTATTTGAACAAGGCAAGGTGCTGGCAGATCGGTTGACTGATCAAGCGGATATCAAGCCGTACCAAGGATCGACAACCTTCACCTCTTTAAAAGTTTCCGGTGCAGATCTGTATTCAGCGGGAAATATCTTGAATACGGAAGGATTAGATACTATCGAAGCTTTCGATAGCGCTACTCGCAAATACAAAAAGATTTTTTTACAAGACAATAAGATCGTCGGGATTGTGTTATACGGGGATACCGAAGACGGTAGCCGTTATTACAATATGATGAAAAAAGGCGCTACTATCGAGGACCTGCAGTCGATTTCAGTATTGACGGCACATGGGTGTGATGGCGCAGCTGGCGGCGATGTACTGGAATGGGAAGACGACGAAACAGTCTGTGGTTGCAACGGCGTTTCCAAAGGCGATATTTTACGAGCAATCCGGGAAAAAGGCCTCACCAGTGTAGCGGAAGTTGGCAAAGTGACGAAAGCAGGTACTTCTTGTGGAAAATGTAAAGGGGACATTCAAGTCCTGTTGGAAGCGGAACTGGGAGATGCGGTGACAGCAGCTACCGGAATTTGCGGTTGTACGGATTTGAACCGCGATCAGGTGATGACTCAGATCTACGCCAAACATTTGACTAGTACAAAAGCAGTATTTGAAGCTTTGGCTTGGCGCAATCCAGAAGGGTGTTCGAAATGTCGGCCGGCAGTCAACTTTTATTTGAACGTGGCGTGGCCAGCCGAACACGAAGATGAACGGACTTCACGAGTGGCCAACGAACGCATGCATGCCAATATCCAAAAAGACGGAACCTTCTCTGTAGTTCCACGGATGCGAGGGGGGCAAACCAATCCTCAGCAGCTGATCCAAATTGCCAAAGTCGCTGAAAAATACAATGTTCCGTTGCTGAAAGTGACTGGTTCACAGCGAATCGGCTTGTATGGTGTCAAAAAAGCAGATTTACCGGCAATCTGGGAAGAATTGGATATGGTAGCGGCACAGGCTTATGGAAAAGTGTTCCGCTCGGTGAAAACCTGTGTCGGCAAGAGTTTTTGTCGTTTTGGGACCCAAGATACGATGGGGCTCGGTGTGAAATTGGAAGAAACCTTTGAATACATTGATACGCCTCATAAATTTAAAGTGGGTGTGTCTGGTTGTCCCCGCAGCTGTGTTGAATCAGCGGTTAAAGACTTTGGGATTATTGGAGTAGAAAATGGCTTCCAAATTTATATCGGCGGCAACGGCGGGACCGAACTGGTGGAAGCACAACTGTTGACGACAGCTGAAACAGAAGCAGAAGTTATCGAACTTTGCGGTGCAATGTTGCAATATTACCGTGAAACAGGGATCTATGGGGAACGAACAGCGCCGTGGGTAGAGCGGATGGGCTTTGAAAACGTCAAAACTGTCTTATTAGATGCTGACAAGCGCAAAGAGCTTTGGGAAGCCTTGAATTTTGCTTCAGAAGCTAAAGGGCGCAAAGATCCTTGGGGACAAATCGTTAAAAGTCCGGATCTGCGAGAAAAAATGTACACATTGGACCATCGGGAAGTCGTTTTGGCAGGAGGTGTCAACTGATGAAAGTATTGGCCACACAAGTTTCAAAACTGATGCCGCTGGTGGGACGTTCAGTTACTGTTAACGGGGAAAAAATCGCCATTTATCAAATTTCCGATGGGCGAATTTTTGCCTTGGAGGATTATTGTCCATTGACTGGCGCACCCATTTTAGAAGGCCTCGTTGCGGGGGAATATGTTTTTGATCCGATGCGGGATTACAAGATTTCTCTTTTAGACGGCAAGATCCAAGAGCCGGATGAAGGTCAGCTAAAAACGTATCCGCTCACAGTAGAGGGCAATAATATCTATTTAGAGATCGCCTAAATCAAATTAGAAGGCAATTGCCATAAGTCGTGGCCTGCCTTCTAAGGCTACATACAAACGGTTTTTAAAGAACCAAATTCAAAAGAAAATGAGGAAATGTTATGAGTTTATCACCGAAAGAATTAGTGGATGAAGCAATTAAACGAGGCAAGGCGAAAGCCGAGTACAGCACGTTGACTACGGCAGTTTTAGGGATTATGGCAGGGGTATTTATCGGTCTGGCAGGAGTGGCAATGATCCGTACGATGGGTTCAATGCCGGCAGAATGGGGCACTTTTGTGAATCTGCTGGGAGCATTAATTTTTCCTTTTGGTTTGATCTGCCTTCTCTTAGTAGGCGGGGAATTGGTTACCGGAAACATGCTGACGGTGACGATGGCCCTCTATGGGAAAGTGATTACTTTCCAGCAGTGGCTGCGCAATATGTTTTTGGTTACCGTCTTCAATTTTGTCGGTGCCGCCGGTGTCGCTGTTTTCTTTGGTTACTTTTCCAACACACTGCAAGGTGCTTTTGTGGAGCGAACAATTGCTGTTGCTATGGGACGGGTTGCTGATGCGCCATTGCAAGCCTTCCTCTCAGGAATAGCTTGTAATATATTGGTGTGTACAGGGGTATATATGAACATGGCTTCAAAAGATTTTATCGGTAAAATCTTTGGAACATTGTTGCCGATTACTGGCTTTGTGATTGCTGGTTATCAGCACGTAGTAGCCAATATGTTTTTGATTATGGCGGGCATTTTAGCCGGTGGTGTAACTTGGTCGCAATTTGCTTCTAACCTGCTCTTTGTCTGGCTGGGCAATCTGGTGGGCGGTGGCGCAATTTTGGCAGGCAGCTACTTCTTAGCTTTCAAAGTTGGAATGAAACAAACGACAACGACTTCTAACGCCGTTAAAAAAGGCCCAGTCGAAGGGATTTTAGAAAACGAATAA
Source organism: Enterococcus infantis (assembly GCF_049166715.1). Classification (NCBI taxonomy): domain Bacteria; kingdom Bacillati; phylum Bacillota; class Bacilli; order Lactobacillales; family Enterococcaceae; genus Enterococcus; species Enterococcus infantis. The sequence goes on from NZ_JBMHFB010000006.1 coordinate 111,438, forward strand.
TCCAGGTCGTATCCAAGATGATGACAATCGTCTTGCCACCGGTTTTCGAAACGAATCCCCCAAGTGAGTGACAAGCAAAAGACGAGTAGCTTTTGGTTTTTTACCAGAAGTTACTCGTCTTTTCGTTGTGAAACAGTTTGAATGTTGACCAGCCTTAATTTTTATTAAGCCCAGTCAGTGTCATTCACTTTTTTAGACGTAAGGGGCTGTTCATTTTGCAGATTCAGTTGCAACATTATCGACCACTTTTTTTCACTGCCAGTTGCCATGTTGAATAGCTTGAAAGATTCACTAGTTACCATTAAAAAATGAGTGCTGTTAAAAGTATAGAAAGACTTAAAAAGCGCTATACAAGTCAACTGAGATTGCGTACAATAAAAAAGATTTGAGACAGGAGAATGAAGGATGCCCCCATATTCACAAAAAAATCAGCCCGGCAGTCGCAGCGCGCGACATGAAGCTCTAGCCAAGAGACCAGAGCTTGTAAAAGAGCCTAAAGTCTCGGCTATCAGTCGCCAAGTAGCCCGTTATATTGCCACACAGGGTACGGATCTGGCAGGTTACATGACAGCATTGAAGGAGCGAAGTAAAAGGATCTGGGAAAATAGTCAAAAACAGCGAGGACAGGGTCTGGTTTTATTAACACGAGGCAAAGGACTGAATCAAGAAGACCGTGGTTTTTTTGAAGGTGCGGGCTTTCGGACGGTGAACGTTTCTTTGACTGGCATTGAACCAATAACTTTTTCAAAAGAAATGGTAGCAGCGATTCGTCATGCACAATGGCTAGTTTTTACCAGTCAAGCACCAGTGGCTCCTGTGTTGCAACAGGCGACTTCTGGAGTCAAGATTGCCGTCATCGGTGAAAAGACCGGAGCTGCTGTGGCTGCTGCAGGTTTTACCGTGGATCTGATCAGTCCCCAAGAAACCAAGCAGGCATTGGTGGAGGAGCTGAAGCGTCGGTTACCTTTGGGGACGCAAGTAGTGTATCCCAAATCTCAGCTGGCAGATACTTCTTTGGAAGAAAACTTGGCAGAGCAGTTGCGGGTGACTAGTTTTACAGGGTATCGCAACATTCTTCCAGAAAACAGTCAAAAGCGGATTTTAGAACTGTTGACAAAAAAGCGATTGACGGCAGTTTATTTGACTAGTCCATCAGCTTGGCGCCGTTTTCGAGAAATTTATGAAACGTTACCGACTGCTTCTGACGAAAAGCTGCAGTTGATTGCCATTGGGAAAACGACCTTAGCAGCGATTCAAAAAGATGGTTACCAAGCCCTGTTGAAGCAAGAGTGGCTGGCGTTGACTAAAGGTGAGTAAGAAAAAAACGTGCTCAAATCAGCTCTGCCTGAATAGATAACTCATTCAAAGGTCGCTCTTCAATTATTGGAAGGGCGACCTTTTTAGCGTTGTATCTATACTTAGGAGAAGCAGTAGTTGCAGATGAAAAAACATCCATAAGAAAAACCTATGACCAGCTATCAAAAATACCGATTTTTCATTTGTTGAAATTCCCCGTATACTTGCTGATAACTTGGCAACTTGGATTGAAAATTGGTTTTTACCTTTTTATTCTAAGCTTGTTGAAATTAGCAGCTTTCAGGAGGAAACGATATGAAAAAGCGAAATCAATTACTGGGGTTACTGGGTACTACCGCTCTTTTGTTGGCAGCTTGCGGTGGACAAAAAGCTGCTACTGACGAATCAGTTGATAAAAAAAGTCAAACAGGAGCTGCTGATACTTTTACGTATGCAATCAGTGGAGATCCCACTTCTTTAAATCCCATCAACACGAGCGATCGTTGGGGACTGACCGTTACTAACATGATCTATTCACCACTAGTACGGGTCGAAGGTGACGGGACATTGAAAAATGAATTGGCCCAAGATGTGAAGACTTCTGAAGACGGTTTAACGGTAACTGTCGATTTGAAACCAGATATCAAATGGTCCGACGGTCAACCTTTAACTGCAGATGATGTCGTCTTTACCTATGAACAAAAGGTTAAAAAAGAAAACGGCAATGCCGACAGTCTCTGGGTGGCAGACAAACCAATCACTGTAGAGAAAGTCGATGACGACACTGTAGATTTCAAACTGCCTTCTGTCAGCGGTGCGGCTGTTAATAACATTGCAACAGAAACTTATATCATTCCAAAACACATCTTTGAAAAAGAAGCGGATTTTTCTGTCAATGAATTGTCGGCAAAACCGGTGGGAACCGGCCCTTACAAGCTGACTGAATACAAACGAGGGGAATACTTGCGTTTTGAAGCCAACGACAGCTATTATGGCGGCAAACCGCAAATCAAAAATGTTACTCTGCGGATTATCGCTTCAGCGGATACCACCAAAGTTGCCCTGCAAAAAGGTGAAGTGGATGCTAGCTTCGTATTGCCAAGTGACATTGCCGATTTGGATGCTAAAACCATCACTACGTATCCCTACAGTGAAAATCGAATCGGTTATCTGGGCTTGAATACACAAACGGACAATTTGAAAGACGTCAAAGTTCGACAAGCAGTGCTTTATGCGCTGGATAAAGCTGAGCTGGATAAAGCGGCCTATCTTGATTCGCAATACTATGAAGAACCAGTTTCCATATTGCCGCCAGCCAATCCGTTTGCAACTAAAGATGTCGAAGCTTATCAAACGGATACTAATAAAGCGGCAGCCCTTTTAAAAGAAGCCGGTGTTTCAGGCTTGAAACTGACTTTGGGCTTCAGCTCATCTGATCCCGCTCAGACCATTCAAGCCACACTAATTCAACAACAGTTGCAAAAAGCCGGAATCACGGTGGACTTGCAAGGTGGTGACGGGACGGCAATCTTTGCTGAACTGAAAAAAGCGGGCAGCACTAAATATGATCTCTTTTTGGGAGGTTATATTATGGGAAATGATCCTGATCTGTACAGTGCCCTCTTCAAATCTGGTGGCTCGGCGAACTATTTCCAATATGCCAGTGCAACGACCGACGAACTTTTTGAAAAAGGTGCTGCAGAATTAGATGAAACAAAGCGTAAAGAAATCTACAATCAACTACAAGAGCAAATCGCAGAGGATGCAGTGATTTATCCGATTGTTGACAATAAAAAGATTCTTGCAGTCAATAACCGGATCACAGATGTAGAAAAAGCCGGCTTGATCCCAATCTATACCTTTGAAGACTTGTCAAAACTTGCCATCAAATAAGTGTTGAAGGTCAAAAAAAGAACAGTTGCAGCTTGCGGCGGCGACTGTTCTTTTCGATTTTTTGCAAGTGGTGTTTCACACCAAAGTCAGAACCGCAGCCAGATAAGCAAACTTCTCTGTCGCTGTCTAAGTTCTAAGCTGATGAAACCCTTTTTGCTAAAAACGACTGCCGTTTTTCATAGTACCGGCTGATACGAAAAATTTATTCGGAGAGGATGTTTGCTTTGTCTCGTTTTATTTTTAAACGTCTGCTTCAAGCGATTCCGATGCTTTTGATTATTTCCTTCATTGTATTTTCGCTGATCCAGGCGGCGCCTTATGATGTCATCGATTCTTTGACCACGCCGAACATGAGTCAGGCCCAAATTGATCTGTTGCGACAAAAAAATGGGTTAGATCAGCCATTTTTGATTCAGTATTTTTTGTGGCTGAAAAATATCTTGCATGGTGATTTTGGCCATTCTTTGGTATCGCAAACCAGTATCGCTCAAGAGTTGGCGGTGCGGATACCCAATACCATCAAGCTGGTCGTACCGGCTTATTTGACAGCCTTGTTGTTGGCCTTTCTTTTGGGACTGGCTGCAGCGGCACACAAAGATCGCTGGCCAGACCGACTGATTAATGGGATTGCCTCATTTGGAATTGCTGTACCGACGTTTTGGTTTGCCATGATTTTGATTTATCTCTTGGGGTATCGGCTGAATGTGTTTCCGATTATCGGTATGCACACGGTGGGGCAAGAAGGCTCTTTTGCGGATTTTCTGGCGCATTTTTTCATGCCTTACCTGACGTTGACGGTGGCTTTTTTCCCAGAGTTGACGCGCTATATCCGATCATCAGCACTGCAGCAGGTGGCAGAAGACTATGTCACGGTTCAAAAAGCTTTTAAAGCAACTCGCTGGCAGATTTTCAAACGCCACATTAGTCGCAACGTCTTGGTTCCGGTAGTCACACAGTTGGGGATGGCATTGCCGATGCTAGTGACTGGTGCGATTATTACCGAAAGTATCTTCGGCTGGCCGGGAGTTGGCCCTTATCTTATGAACAGCACCAAAAGTTTGGATTATCCGGTCATTATGGCATTGATGTTGTTGTCAGCGACCTTGGTAATTTTGGGGAATCTGCTGTCTGATATTTTGTATTCTTTGGTGGATCCCCGCATCAGAAAAGGAGGACAGTCATGACCCGACGATTTCAAAAAAGCCGGCAGGCGCTGTTTTCCTCGCCGGTCTATCTCTTTAGTTTTTTCTTTCTGACGTTGTTGATCTTATTGTCATTGGCAGCACCCTTGATTCCCATCGATCCAAACGCTACCGATGTCAGCCAGATGTCACAAGCCCCCAGCTGGCAGCACTTATTCGGAACGGATGAAGTAGGAAGAGATTACTTTATCCGCGTGTTGTACGGTGGGCGGATATCCCTTTTGGTGGGTGTCTTGGCGATGCTGACAGCAACAACGATTGGGACAGTAGTTGGTCTAGCTGCCGGCTATTTCGGTGGCTGGCTGGACAATCTTTTGATGCGCTTAGTGGATATTTTATCTTCAATCCCTTGGCTGGTTTTAGTCATTGTTTTGAGTGTCTTTTTGAAACCGGGATTGTCGACGATTATCATCGTGATTGGTGGTTTTTCCTGGATGAGTATTGCCCGCTTGATTCGCGGCGAGACGTTGGCGGTTAAGGAGCGGGAATACGTGTTATACAGTCAATTTGTCGGGGTGACTACTCCCAAGATTATCCGTCGTCATATTTTGCCGGCGGTTTTGCCTACATTAACTGTGGCGGCTTCAAACAGTATATCCAGTGCTATCATGACTGAATCGGCACTGAGCTTTTTGGGGATGGGCATCCAACAACCGCTGGCATCATGGGGCAGTTTATTGCAAAATGCCCAAAACAGTTTGCAACGAGCACCATATATGGCGATTTTGCCAGGACTGTTTGTGGCACTAACTGTTTATTCATTCAATAATCTCGGGGATTATCTTAAATCTCTGTTGCAACGGGAGGGCTGAAAATGACTGAACTGATTGAGGTTCGTCACCTAAAAGTGCGACATGTACCGAAGAAAGCAGCGGCCAAAGAATTGGTCAAAGGCATTGATTTAAGTATTACTAAAGGCCGAATTATCGGTATTATCGGTGAATCCGGTAGTGGAAAAAGTATGGCGATGAAGGCTTTGATGGGGTTGTTACCAGAAGGAGTCCAAGCTGAAAGCCAAAGCTATCTTTTTGACGGACAAGCAGTGAAAGATGCGGCAGACTTGCCCATCAGTATGATTTTTCAAGATCCTATGACTTCGTTAGATCCGGTACGCACAGTGGGCTATCATCTGCGAGAGGTGATTTTTCGACAACAAAAATTGTCAAAGGCTGCATGCGACCAATTGGCTATTCAACAATTAGAAAAAGTTGGAATTCCGCAACCGGAGCAACGATTGAAACAATATCCTCATGAGCTATCCGGTGGCATGCGGCAGCGGGTCATGATTGCGATGGCTTTGTTGACAAATGCCCAGGTATTGATTGCCGATGAGCCGACAACGGCACTGGATGTAACTGTGCAGGCCCAGATTTTGGCGCTGATTCAGCAATTACAAGAAGAAACGGAACTGACGGTGATTTTAGTTTCCCATGATTTCGGAGTTGTCGCTGGCATGTGTGACGAGGTGCATGTGATGTTAGAAGGACAATTTGTAGAATCTGGCAGTGGCGAAGATATTTTTTATCGTCCACAACATCCATATACGAAGAAATTATTGCAAGCCGCAGCTTTTGTTGAAGAAGATCAAGGAGGGGCATCTCTGTGAAAAAAGAATTGATTCGTGTAGAGGGGGCCTCCAAGATTTTTCGCTCCCGTAACTGGCGTGGCCAAAATCTCACCGTTGAAGCGGTGAAAGAAGTCGATATGGTAGTATATGAAGGAGAAACAGTTGGACTTGTCGGAGAATCCGGAAGTGGCAAGACTACTTTAGGCCGTAGTATTTTGGGCTTAGAAGCGTTGACTGCCGGAGACGTTTTCTTTGAAGGCACTTCTTTAGACAGCCTCGAAAAAAGTGAACGCAAACGTCGTTATCAGCAGATGCAAATCATTTTTCAAGACCCATATTCTGCATTGAATCCGCGCATGACGGCATTGGAATTGGTGCAAGAACCATTGTTGAACGTCCCTCGCAAGACTGCCCAGGACAAGGCAGTGGCCATGCTTTCGTTAGTGGGTATTACAGGAGAAGATGTTCATAAATTGCCGCGGGCGTTTAGCGGCGGGCAACGGCAGCGCATTGGGATTGCTCGGGCCTTAATCAATGAGCCGCGATTTGTCTTGTGCGATGAACCAACTTCCGCACTGGACGTGTCGATTCAGGCCCAGATATTGAAACTCTTGGCGGAGCTGCAACAAAAAATTGGGGTGACGTATCTGTTTATTTCTCATGATTTGAATGTGATTCGCCACATCAGTGATCGGATTTTTGTGATGTACCAAGGGCAAGTCGTCGAGGCTGGCCCAGCAGCTGCCATTTTCAATGACCCGCAGCACGCCTATACGAAACGATTACTGGCAGCAGCCCCGATTCCGGATCCCCAAAAGGCGCGAAAAGCTTTAAAACAATGGCGAGGCATCAATGGCAAAGCAGAAATCGTGGTGGGCAATCAGTTAGTACCCTATGCCAATGAGCATTTCGTTCGGATTTGATTGTTGGACTTGCAATTTTTTGTGGTTGGTTTAGCATGGGAGAAAAGCGCGAGCTAAGCTGAGACCGGTTAGAATGTTGACAAAGAGTTGTCGGAGTTGTTAGGGCAACTTTGAGATAACTAAAAACTTATGAGGAGTGGATTTTTATGAGTAATGGACAAAATGAATTGCAGCTAATCAGTGGGGAGCACGGCTTTGAACTGCCCCGAGAAGGCAGCGAAAACTGGGTGTTGCGAAAGGAATTTGGCTATTCACCAGTCCAAAGTTTAGTAGCAGCGGTGGGGGCTTGTGGCGGATACGTCTATCAGGAAGTCCTGGAAAATTCCAAGATTCCGGCTGTTTTTCATAAAGTGGAACTGCGCTATGAGCGAAATCCAGACAAGAAAGCGGAACCTTTGAAACGCATCGAAGTAACCTTCTTTGTGACTGTGGCAGAGGAATTAAAAGGCCGGGCGGAGCGGAGTGTACGCTTGGTATCTCAACACTGCCCGGTTATCCAATCTTTGGACCCAGCGATTGAAGTTGTGGAAAAAGTCGAATTTATTTGATTGGTGACTAGCTGTAAAACTTGAAGGTGTCGGTGAAACAGTTTGTGAAAGTAGCGATCCTTATCGCGATACGAAGCAGTAAAAAAGAGCGGGAATCTCCAGCGATATCGTCATCGTCGGTGTTTCCCACTCTTTTTTAGGTTAGTGGTTCAATAAGCTGCAATGTGGGCACTAAGCTTATGTTCGTTCAACGACCGTCACTTGTAGAAAATCACCAATCGTTTTACCCAGCTGTTGCCGGATATCTTTGCGGACTCCTAGAATATAGCAGATTTGGTCTTTGTTTTTGACACCCATATTGACGATGCTGCCCTCATAGGGAATGCCGTCAAACTCGGCATGCACTTTCACTCGACCTTTGCCAAATTCTTCACGGATATTATAGGGGAAGATTACGTAGGCTCCCCCTTTACCGACTTCTGAGGGAAGAATTTCAGCTGTAAAGTGGTATGTTTTATTCATAGGGATCATCTGCTTTCTAAATCGTCTTTTCTCATAGTATAATCGTTTCAAACACCGGAGCAACTTTCCGAATCGGAGGCACAAATATGCAAGATGCAACTTATTGGGCCGAAGCCCTCAGAAAAAAAACGATTAGCTTTGGCGAACTGGTAGCTCAAATCAAGGAAAAGGTCGAAAAAGAGAATCCAGCCCTAAATGCCTTGGTGGCCATCGACTATCAAGCAGCACAGGCAGAATATGAAAAACGCGCCGCGACTGAAAATTTGTCCGACAGCCTTTTTGCCGGATTACCGGTACCCTTGAAGATTCTCGGCCAAGCAAAAAAAGGCTGGCAAGATAGTGGTGGTTCCCGCTTGTTTGCTGACGCGGTCTCTTCAGAAAGCAATCATTTTGTGAAACAGATGGAGAGTTTGGGTATTGTTCCTATGGGTCAGACCAATGCGCCGGAGTTTGGCTTTAAAAATATCACAGATCCTGAACTTTTTGGTCCCACTCGCAATCCATGGGATCAGGCTCGCTATCCTGGTGGCTCTAGTGGTGGGGCAGCAGCGGCAGTCGCCAGTGGCATGTTTCCGCTGGCCGGGTCTAGTGATGGAGGCGGCTCCATTCGTATTCCTGCTTCTTTTAGCGGATTGATTGGTTTGAAGCCTACGCGAGGAACGATGCCGGTGGGACCGGATGGCTGGCGAGGCTGGCAAGGTGCGTCGATCAATTTTGCTCTTACTGTTTCCATGCGAGATACAGCGGCCTTTTTCTACGGGATGAGAGGCACCGAAAATGCGGCGCCTTACCAAGCGCCGCGCAATGAATGGCAGCACGATCAGAACCAAAAATTACAGTTACAGCGCCCCTTGAAAATTGCTTTTACGACAGTTTCTCCGGTAGGCAGCGCAGTCTCTGCTGAGGCCGTTGCAGCTGTTCATCAAGCGGTCAGCTTTTTGACAGCAACAGGACACCAAGTGACGGAAATCAAGTATCCTTTAGATGGTGATCGGATTATTCGCAGTTATTATCAGATGAACGGGGCCGAGACGGCGGCGATGTTTGATAATATTCAAGCTGGTTTGCAGCGACCAGTGTCTAAAAACGAGGTAGAATTGATGACATGGGGGATTTGGCAGTATGGCCGCAAGTTACCGGCTGCCGGGTATGTGAACTCTTTGGCTGTCTGGGATCAAGCAGCAGCTGAGATGAGTCGCCTTCATGAAACCTATGACCTGTTTTTGACCCCCACCACCGCACAAGTGGCTCCTCGCTTGGATCAAGAGCTGGTCAGTCAAAAAATAGTTGAAGAGCTGGCCGTGATGGATCAGAAAACGACTGAAGCAGGAGCAGAGCTGATTTATCGTATGTTTGAAAAAAGTCTGGCCCTCTCTCCATTTACACAGCTGGCAAATCTGACGGGACAGCCGGCAATCAGCCTACCGACGCATGTGACAAAAGCAGGACTGCCACTGGGAATCCAATTTATGGCTCAAAAAGGGCGGGAAGACCTATTGTTGGCAATCGGTCGTAGTTTTGAAGCAGCGGGCTTGTTCCGACTACCGACTGCATGGCAATAGGTGGCATTAGCTGTTAGCTTTTGACGTCTAAGAGTAATTGAAAAAAGCAAGGCGGCCGCAGAGAAAATTAATCGATGCGGTTTGCCTTACTTTTTTGTGTAGCTATTTATGTGAGATATGGGCAGTTCTTGTGATCCTTAAGCTATCAACTGATTACTGGAAATATTACTTTCCAGCGATTTTCAATGCCTTTTGGGTATTGGCAAAGTGGAGCTTAGCATAGTTGCCTAATAGCTCCAAGCCACCTTTTTGAATGAGGCGGGCAGCCACTTGATCGGATTTCGCACCGGCTCCTGAAGGGAGAGTCAGCCCTGCTTCGGCAGATTCCTTCTCCAGTTCTTCTAAGAAACTCGCCCGGCATAAAATAGAGGCCGCTGCTACAGCAAGGTGATATTGCTCTCCTTTTGTTACGAAATACATGGGTTCAGTCACTTTGTGAGACTCATCTTTCAGATAGTTGCGGTAATTCGCGGGACTGGTGAATTGATCCACCAAGATACCGTCGGGTTCTTCCGGAGCGATTTCTTGTAAAAGCAAATACAAGGCTTGATTATGCAAGACGGCTTTCATATGAACAGCATTGTAACGAGGCTGAACGGCATTGTATTTTTCTGGTGTAACGACTAGTTTACGATAAGGCACCAACTCCATGATTGCCGGAGCCATTTGCCGAATCTGAACATCCGTCAGCATTTTTGAATCCTTGACTCCTAGTTTTTGCAAAGCGGGTAATTTTTCTTTTGCCGCATAGACGGCACAAACCACCAGGGGGCCAAAGTAGCTGCCGTTGCCGACTTCATCAGAGCCCGCCACACTCCAGCCGGCAAAGCCGGCGGGAAGTTTAGCTGTGTCGACAGCAGCAGATTTTCCCTTAGATGTGGTTGTTTTTTTTATTGACTTAGAGTTGGAGGCTGTCGGGGAAACTGACTGCCAGCGCCCGGCTTCTTTTTCGGCACCGCCGCCTTGGAACATCACTTTTCCAGAGCTGTAAGCGGTGATAGTGACGGCGCCGACTTTGGCAGTAAAGGCGGCATAGGGATTTTTATTTGGTATTAGCTGCGGCTGATAGTGCTTTTTCATGGCCTGCAGCTGGGCAGTATCTGGTTTCAAAACGACTTGTGTCATAGCTCTCATCCATTCTGTAAATTGTCGAGGATAAGTGTAACATAATTGCTCAGTTTTTTGCCGATGATGACTAAAAACTGTAAGAAATCGTTGTGGCTTATATTTAGACGTGGAAATTCACCGTCGTTTAACATATAATGTATAGGTGTTTTCGTGTGCCGTGAAGAGCGACTTCGGGATTGTGGCAGAAGATTCGTGGGCATAGAAAAAAACGGCTGCCTTAGCTTCTATTTTTTCAGCAAGTCTGAAAAGCAGCCAATTAGGCTTCAAGGCGTAAGTACTGGCGACCCTTGGGGAAACGGCAGTAAGCAGACGAAATTGCGGATGCGGCAGAAGCAAGTGTTCTGCGGCGCCTTTTTGTACATCATTACAGGAGGAATCAGTGGGCATGCCTGCAGAAAAGAAACGTTACAAAGCAGTGATCGCCAATCAAACCTATACCATCATCGGTCATGAAACGGCCGCCCATATGGATATGGTGATCAAACTGGTAAATGACCAGTTAAAAGAAATCAAAAGTCTTTCACCCGCCATTGATAACGAACAGGCCGCCATTCTTTTGGCAGTCAATGCAATCAGTGATCAATTGAAGCGGCAAGAAGAGTTGTTAAAGCTGCAAAAGAAAAATCGGGAACTGCGAACACAGGCGTTGAAAGCGACAGAATTGGAAAATCGCATCAAACGCATTGAAGCAATCGAAGCTGAAGCCAAGCAGGTATTGGAACAGTCTGGTCGCAGCGATATTGTAATTCACAATCATGTGGAAGCACAGCAAATTCTAAATCAACATCGTAAACAAGAAATTCGTGGCAAAGTGCCACAGGAAAAACAGGAGACTGGCGGACCGCAAACTAAGTGAGCGGAAAGCGGCTATTTTCTGGGTAAAGCTACCACGGGTAGCGGTAGCGTCTGCCGCCACCTTCAAGACTTATTGAAGGCAGGCGGATAGAAATAGTGTTGGGCAGGCAGTACCTGCAGACAGAAAGGAACGATATATGATCGGGTTAATCATCCTTATTCTCCTAATTGTCGCTTTTTATGTGGGTGGCAGACGAGGAGCGCCGTTGCAGATTTCATATTCTGTCGGTTATCTGATCGCTTTTATAGTTGCATGCAGCAAGTATCAAGGTCTTGCCAAAAAGCTTGAACTTTATATCCCTTATCTTTCAGTGACCCAAGACAGTAAGTTAGTATTTTATACGATGGAACAGGCATTGGATTTGGACAAGTCCTATTATGCTGCTGTTGCTTTTATCATCATTTTATTTGTTGGTTGGCTGATTACGAAGTTTTTAGGCATCTTTTTGTATAATCTGCGCTTCAAGCGGATGACGGAAAATTTTGACTGGCTAATCAGTGGCATACTGAATGTGCTGACCGTCTATCTGGTGATTTTTCTACTACTTTCGGTGTTGTCCATGATTCCATTGGCAACCGTCCAAAATCTTTTCCGCAAGAGCTTTGCGGCCCGCACCATCGTGGAGCATTCGCTTTTCTTTTCTAACTTTTTTGAAGGCTTGTGGTTTACGAATATCTTGAAATAATTGCAGGGCAGACGGTGAGACACGGTCTGCCTTTGATGCATTCTTTGCAAAAATTGCCCGCAGATCGTAGTTTTGCTCAGTTAAAAACACGTTGCGGGAACTATTAAACAGGCAGGTGAACAACGTGAATGAACGTATATTGAATACATTGGAATTTCATGCAGTCAAACAGATGGTAGCCAACTTTTTGGTAACAGAACCGGGCAAAGAAGAGCTGGCCCAGTTACAACCCACCGATGAAGCAGTCACCATTGCCCAGTGGCTGCAAGAGACTTCAGACGGCCTAAAAGTCCAACGGTTGCGAGGGGGAATTCCAATCCCAAAAATTGAAAATATCCGTCCACAAATGAAACGGATTGAAATCGGTGCGGATTTGAACGGCATCGAATTGGCTCAAGTGACACGAGTTTTGACGACCGCCAGTGAGCTGACGCGCTTTTTGGATGATTTAGAAGAAGCGGAAATCGAGTTTGAACGACTGTATGAGTGGCGGGACAAATTAGTCACTTTACCGGAACTGACCAGACAGTTGAAGACCGCCATCGATGAAGACGGGCGGGTGACCGATGATGCTTCACCGGAATTAAAGACAATCCGCAACAGCATTCGCCGCAGTGAACAGACTGTCAGAGAGCAGCTTGACAGCATTATCCGCGGAGGCAATGCCAAATACTTGAGTGATGCGATCGTCACGATGCGAAACGATCGTTACGTGATTCCTGTTAAACAAGAATACCGTGGTGTCTTTGGCGGCGTCGTCCATGATCAAAGTGCTTCTGGACAAACGCTTTTCATCGAGCCTAAACAAATCGTAGAAGCCAATAATCGGCTGCGTTCCCAACAGATTGCCGAACGTCGGGAAATTGAACGGATCTTGGCGGAGCTTTCAGCAGCTTTGGTCCCTTATCGCCGAGATATTTTGCAAAACGCTTATGTGATTGGCCGTTTGGATTTCATCAATGGGAAAGCACGCTTTGGTCAAGATTTAAAAGCAGTGGTGCCAGCTGTCAGTCCAGAAAATCATGTGATTTTCAAACAAGCACGACATCCTTTAATTGATCAGGAAAAAGTCGTTGCCAACGATATTTTAATCGGGCAAGAATATCAAGCAGTAGTAATCACAGGGCCGAATACCGGTGGGAAGACGATCACATTGAAGACGTTGGGACTTTTGCAATTGATGGGTCAAGCCGGCCTGCCTATTCCGGTAGAAGAAGAGAGCCAGATGGGGATTTTTGATGAGATTTTCGCCGATATTGGCGACGAACAGTCTATCGAACAAAGCCTGTCCACTTTTTCTTCACACATGACCAACATTGTCTCGATTTTGAAGAAGGTCGATGCCCATAGTCTGGTGCTGTTTGACGAGTTGGGGGCTGGTACAGATCCACAGGAAGGGGCAGCGCTGGCGATTTCTATCTTAGATGAGCTGGGGGGAAAATCCGCTTATGTCATGGCGACTACCCATTACCCAGAACTGAAAGTCTATGGTTACAATCGTGCCAACACAATCAATGCATCGATGGAATTCGACGTGGATACACTGAGCCCCACCTATCGACTTTTAATTGGTGTTCCCGGGCGGTCCAATGCCTTTGAAATCTCTAAACGCTTAGGCTTAGACGGACATGTAATCGATGCTGCCAAAGCAATTATGGATGGTGAAAGTCAAGACCTGAATGAAATGATCGCAGACCTGGAAAATCGTCGCAAAATGACGGAGACTGAATACTTGGAGCTGCGGCATCACGTCGAAGAAGCCGAAAAACTCCATCGTGATCTACAGCAAGCATATACGTATTTCTTTGAAGAACGAGAAAAAGAAATGACCAAAGCCAAGCGTAAGGCCAATGAGTTAGTGGAAGAAGCCAAAGATGATGCGGAAGCAATTATTTCCGATCTGCGGAAGCTGCAGTTGGCAGGGGGCCAAAACAAGGTCAAAGAGCATGAACTCATCGATGCTAAGAGCCGCTTGAATGATTTACATCAAGAAGAACACCTGCAAAAAAATAAAGTGCTACAAAAGGCCAAGGCCGCTAAAAAACTAAAAGCCGGCGATGAGGTCTTGGTGACTTCTTATGGTCAGCGAGGAGTATTGGTACAAAAAGTCGGCAAGGATCAATGGCAGGTTCAGTTGGGGATTTTGAAGATGACCTTGCCAGAAGCCGACTTGCAATCGGTCACACCGGCTAAAGAACCTGTTCAACGTATGGTTAGCACGGTTCGTTCTGACAATGCGTCTCATGTCTCTACACAATTGGACCTGCGAGGCAAGCGCTATGAAGAAGCGTTGAACGAGGTGGATCAATACCTGGATGCTGCAATCTTAGCTGGCTATCCGCAAGTGACGATTGTGCATGGGAAAGGGACTGGTGCCTTACGACAAGGCATCACCGATTATCTTAAAAACCATCGCAGTGTAAAATCCTTTGAATTTGCTCCAGCTAACCAAGGCGGCAATGGAGCCACCATCGTGAAATTCAAATAGCCTGCGGGGATTTCTTGGGAATCTTACAAATTGTAAGCAGAACAATGTTCATTGAATGAGTTGCGTGCTATAATATTCTCAGTGAACGAGGGAAACCTCAAAATAACAAAATTAAGCAGACTGAGATGCATTTTTCACAAGTTGATTGATGTTTTCAGTGGGCAAAATAACTGGAGGTATAGACATGGCTAAGGCTATTTCTGATGCAACTTTCTCACAAGAAACTGACAACGGATTGGTTTTGATCGACTTTTGGGCAACTTGGTGTGGCCCTTGTCGGATGCAAGCTCCGATTTTGGAACAACTTTCCGGAGAATACAGCGAAGACGAATTGAAGATCGTAAAAATGGATGTGGATGAAAATCCTGAAACACCAAGCCAATTTGGCATCATGTCAATTCCTACCTTGTTGTTGAAAAAAGACGGCGAAGTGGTAGACAAAGTTGTTGGGGTACACACGAAGGAACAATTGCAACAATTGATCCAACCCCACATGTAAAAACAGCGTAAAACATCCAAATGAATTCCTGCCAGCTCGGACTTTTGCAGTAACTGCTTTTTAATAAGCAGTTGCCCAATGGTTCGGGCTGGCACTTTTTCGGTCGCTTTAGTATAGTCAAAACGTAAGCGGCGTCTTTTTTTCGCAGCAAGTTTGGGATCCAACAGGAAGGTGAGGCTTTTGAACGAACGGATCAAAAATAAATTAGCTCTTTTGCCGGATCAGCCAGGCTGTTATCTGATGAAGGATAAAAATGGAACGATTATTTATGTAGGTAAAGCCAAGATTCTGAAAAATCGGGTGCGTTCGTATTTTACCGGCAGTCATGATACCAAGACCGAGCGACTGGTATCTGAGATTGAGGATTTCGAATACATTGTTACCGAATCAAATATTGAAGCACTACTGTTAGAGATCAACCTTATCAAAAAGAATGATCCTAAATACAATATCATGCTCAAAGATGACAAGACCTATCCTTTCATCAAGATTACCAACGAAGATTATCCTCGTCTGCTGATCACTCGGAAGGTCTTAAAAGATAAAGCATTTTACTTTGGGCCTTACCCGGATGTCGGTGCAGCCAATGAGACAAAAAAACTGCTGGATCGATTGTTTCCGCTGCGAAAGTGTAAGGTGTTACCTAAGGAAGTCTGCCTGTATTACCACATGGGCCAATGCCTGGCACCTTGTGTTTTTGACATTCCCAAGCAGACTTATGTGGATATGGTCAAAGAGATCAAGCAGTTTTTAAATGGTGGCCACAGTGAGATCCAGCATGACTTACAAGAAAAAATGACCACTGCTGCTGAAAATATGGAATTTGAAAAAGCCGCGGAATATCGGGATCAGATCAAAGCCATCGAAACTGTCATGACCCGACAAAAGATGACGCAAACTGACTTTATGGATCGAGACGTCTTTGGCTACTCAGTGGACAAAGGCTGGATGTGTGTTCAGGTCTTTTTTGTTCGTCAAGGAAAACTGATTGAACGGGATGTCTCGATCTTTCCTTTCTATAATGACGCTCCCGATGATTTTTTGACTTATATCGGCCAGTTTTATCAAGAAAACGAACACTTTGTTCCTAAAGAAGTGTTGATTCCTGATGATATCGATTCAGAGTCAGTCGAAGCACTGTTGCAAACCAAAGTTTTACAGCCGAAGCGAGGGGAAAAGAAGAAATTAGTCGACCTTGCTGGGAAAAACGCTCGCGTTGCTTTGAGCGAAAAATTCCAGTTGATTGAGCGCAAAGAAGAACGAACAATCGGCGCAGTGCAAAAGCTGGGGGATGCGATGAACATTCCGACACCGATTCGAATCGAAGCCTTCGACAACTCCAACATCCAAGGTTCAGATCCAGTGTCTGCCATGATCGTCTTTATTGACGGTAAGCCAGCCAAAAACGAATACCGCAAATACAAAATCAAAACTGTAGTAGGGCCGGATGACTATGCCTCGATGCGAGAGGTCATCTACCGCCGCTATTCTCGAGTCTTGAAAGAGGGCTTGCCGTTTCCAGATCTGGTGGTGATTGACGGTGGGAAAGGCCAGGTAGATGTAGCACGAGATGTCTTGGAAAATCAGCTGGGATTAGATATTCCCATTGCCGGTTTGGCTAAAAATGACAAGCATAAAACCAGTGAGCTGCTTTTTGGACCAGAGTTGTCTGTAGTACCGTTGGCGCGGAATTCGCCAGAGTTTTTCTTGCTGCAGCGAATCCAAGATGAAGTCCACCGTTTTGCCATCACCTTTCATCGGCAACTCCGCAGTAAAAACAGCTTTTCTTCTAAGCTGGACGGCGTCGAGGGCTTAGGACCTAAGCGTAAAAAGCTTTTGCTGAAGGAATTCAAATCATTGAAGAACATTCAAGCAGCAAGTATTGAAGAAATTCGCCTGTTGGGGATTCCAGAAAAAGTGGCTCAGGCAGTAAAACACGCACTAGGAGATCCCTCACAACCAGAGACACCAGAGACTTCAGAAAAAGCCGATGATGCCTCAATTGATTAAAAATGGCCGGCAGCTTTTTATAGAGTTGCCGGTCTTTGCTTTTGTTAAGTACTAGATAGCCCTGGGGCAGTCTGATCTGAAAGAGACAGCCATTCTTCTGTTTTTTAATTTTTGACGACGATGCTTCGAAAATGCCACCTAATTTAGAGATAGATCATAAAAATTGAAGGACGAGAGCTGCAGGTAAAGAGTGATTAAGGGAAATTTAACCATGGTAAAAACAGTTAAAATTTCGTAGATTAATTTTATTTTAAATGTTTTATAATCGCTGTAAGGCTTGAAAACATTTAAATTTAGATGGAAAGAGCTTATTTGTTTTGTTATAATAAGCGAAAATGCAATTTGAGGGGGATTGATTTGTGGAAGCTTCGACTATCGCGATCATTGCGTGTGTAATTGCACTGACAGCTGTGGCTGTATCGGCATTGAGTCAATACAACAGTCGCAAACAGATCACGCAAATGGGACGTCGTTTATACGAAATGAACAATGAGCAAGAGAAAAAAAAGGGTGAAATTGAGCGGGTGGTGGCGACGTTGCGTCAAGAGGTTGTCAATGAGTGCCGCAATTTGACACAGGAAGAAACATCCCTACTAAAAAAGAACCTTCACGACAGTTTGAAGGAAGAAGGTCTTTTGTTGAACCAGCTTTCTGAAGAACTGATCGCATTGCAAGATAAAACGGCAGCTGAGTTCGATGGTATGCTGACATGGCGCCAAGAGTTGGAAACAACGATGGGGATCCAAGTAGAAAATCAAGGTGTCTTTGTGGATCATGTCCGCACCCAGCTGGATGAGTTTGCCAAACACAGCCGTAGTTTGCCGGATCAACTGGATACCATTGCTGGTAAGCTGGAACAGATTCGCCGGTTAAAACGGGAATTGGCAGAAGTACAGCAGCCGATTCAATTGGATGCTTGGAAGGACGAACATTTTACTGAAGAGGTTGCATCAGTGACTGAAGGCGCCGTCTAAGAGCCAAAAAATGGTAAAAAAGCTAAAATCATTATAAGCTAGTCGATCCTGCAGAGGGTCGGCTTTTTTTGATTTGAGACAGTTTGGTTGGCTGATACGCTTATGCAACAGCTGATTACAATTTCGGCGACGTATCGCAAAGGACAACCTGTGGATTGTAATCAGCTGTTTTTAGGTCAAGGCTGAATTTAACAGTTGATTTCACCAAATGACAAAAAAATTCTTTGTGTTTCTAAAAAAAATTGCAAGAACTCTTTGTATTCTTTCTGGTTTCAGATAGAATAGAAAAAGGAAACGATTGTGAGGTTAACGCAATCTGCTGGTCGCCGGTTACTTAGAGTTTGGTAGGGCTGCGGCAAAATTATGGCAAAGGAGCAATGAAAGATGTTAGAGGTCAAAAACTTAAAGAAGACTTTCGGCGATTACACCGCGGTAGATGATTTGTCTTTTACCATCAATGATGGGACAATCATGGGTCTGATTGGTCAAAATGGCGCCGGGAAAACGACGACTTTTCGACTAATTTTAGACTTTTTGGAAGCTGATCGAGGCGAAGTGTTATGGAATGGACATGCAATCAGCAGCAAAGAATATAACTTAATTGGTTATCTGCCGGAAGAACGAGGGCTGTACCCTAAAGTTTCCATTCAGGATCAGCTGGTTTTCTTTGCAGAACTGCGAGGGAAAAGCCGTAAAGAGATTCTGCCAAAAATTGATGAGTGGATGGATAAATTTCAGGTGAAAGGTAAGAAAACCGATAAAGTAAAATCTTTGTCTAAAGGGAATCAGCAGAAGGTCCAACTGATTGCCACCTTGATCCATGAGCCGAAATTAGTCATTTTGGATGAGCCTTTTAGCGGATTGGATCCGGTCAATGCTGAATTGCTGAAAGACGGAATTATTGAACTGAAAGCCAAAGGATCCTGTGTCATTTTTTCCAGTCACAATATGGACAACGTTGAAAAAATTTGCGACCACCTAATCATGTTGAATAATGGTGTAACGGTGTTGAACGGAAAAGTCCACGATATCCGTGAATCCTTTGGTCGTACCAAATTGTTCTTGGAATCAGGGCTTAGTCAAGACCAATTGGCGAATTTGTCAGGCGTACAGACGGTTGCCACCAGAGAAGACGGCAGCTTGGAAGTCACCTTGTCTGATCCCAATGTCGGTCGCGACATCTTCTCATTGGCTACTGCTGATGGCTATATCCCAATGTTTAATCAGCAGCCGCCTACTCTGGAAGAGATCTTCAAAATGAAAGCAGGTGAGCACCATGAGTAAGTTTTGGGTGATCGCAGGAGATGTGTATAAGAAAAATGTAAAATCCGCTAGTTTTGCTATCTTGATTTTGGCGCCATTTTTATTCGGAGCATTTTTCTGGTTTGTAAATAACATTGCTTCCGGCAGTGATTTAAATCAGATTGGTGTTTATGCGGCAGATGCCGGTGTGGCAGAAGCTTTTACCAAAATGGAGGGGGATGACTACGAATTTGTAGCGGTGGACAGCGAAGAAACGGCTAAAAAGCAGTTGAAAGAGGAAAAACTAGATGCTTATCTGGTCTTGAAGATGTCTGATGAAGCTGTAGAGGGCACCATTTTTTCCGAATCTTCGGTGGGGACTACATTGCAGATGACTGTTCAGCAGATTTTGAACAGCATGCAGCGTAGCGCCCGTTCACAAGCGTTGGGACTGACAGCAGAGCAAGTTGCGCAATTGGACCAGCCGGCAGTCTTTAAAACTCAGAAAGTCAGCTTTGACGAATCTGGGAAGATGGAAGACAAAGACGACCATAGCTCTATTCAAAATATTGTAGCAATGGTGGCAACGATTTTGCTTTTGGTTTTCATCATGACTTACGCAAGCATTATTGCACAAGAAATTGCTTCGGAAAAAGGTACTCGAATCATGGAAGTTATCTTGTCGTCTACCAAAGCGCAAACTCATTACTATGGAAAATTAGCAGGAGTGCTGCTGGTGGCTTTGACCCAGATGGTTATCTATGTAGTGATGGGGATCATTGGTTGGCAAAAATTCAAAGACATGGATGTGGTGAAAGAATTTTTAGGAGAGGCTTCTCTTGAAAAACTCTTCGGTCCATTTTTGATTTTTACGGTGATCTTCGTATTGCTGGGAATCTTGATTTATTCCGTGTTGGCTGCGTTATGCGGCTCTCTGGTCAACAAAGCGGAAGATACTGCCAAAGCCATCGTTCCGGTGACCTACTTGTCTATGGCCGGCTACTTTATCGCTTATCTGATGGGATTGATGGATCCTCATAGCGCCATTTTGCGGGTAACCTCTTATATTCCATTTTTCTCCAGCTTTTCCATGCCGGTGCGACTGGCTTCGGATACGGCCACCGTTTCAAGTGCCGTCGTGTCGGTAGTAATTTTAGCGGTCGTCACACTGGTGATGATGCTGGTTTCTGCGGGGCTGTATAAATCCAATGTGCTGGTTTACAACGACAACGGCTTTTTTGCTTCGTTGAAACAATCTCTTATGTTGTTGAAAAACGACCGCAAAAAGGGCTGATAATAAAAATTGCCTGCTGGGAATGTGACAATAGTTGAGTCACCGTCCTACGAAGCGAACACTACCGAATGTGAGCTCCCAAAAGCCGACGATCTTCCATTAAAATCATTGGAAGATCGTCGGCTTTTCATAGCTAAAAATTTCAGACATAGACTTTCCTTGATTTCATTAAGGAAAGTCAGCCTCATTCACTTCTCTTTACACGTATGGTCATGTTCTCTCCTCGGACGAAGACATCAAGAGGATCACAAATCTTTCTCATCCGGATACTTTTTATTAATTGTGGCTAAACAGCCGCTGTTTAGCCCTTGGAAATTACTTATGTCACAGCCCCAGCAGACGGTTTATTGAGCTTCCCAATATAGAAAATAGTGGGCAACTCCTCAGTACCGGGAATACTTATCCAGAGGGCAGTATCATAAAGAGACTATAGTTGTTGAACGAAAAATTCAAAAATCTGCTGCTCTGTTTCAATCTGTCCACAGGTCAGCTCCGGATGCCATTGGATTCCTAAAATTCGTTGTTCTTTATGTTCCAACCCTTCAACAACCCCATCAGGAGCGGTGGCAATAACAGCAAGCTTTGGTGCTACCGCAGCAATCGTCTGATGGTGAAACGAATTGACTTGATAGTCTTGATCTGTCGGTAAGACGGCAGCTAAGAGGCTGTCTTTAGCAATCGTCACTGGATGCGTTGGTTGATGAAAAGGTGTCGGTACTTGGACGTGTTTCAGGGCTTTTTCCGGGCGCAAAGAAAGGTCTTGATAAAGTGTTCCACCAAAGGCAACATTCAATAGCTGCATTCCGCGACAAACACCAAAGATGGGCTTTTGCTGCGTGACAGCTTCTTTGACCAAGGCTAGTTCAAAAGCGTCCCGCTGCGGATTTGTGCCACCGAGGGTTTGATCCGGCAGCTGCCCATAATGCTTGGGATCAATATCCTGACCACCGGCAAGCAGCAACTTGTCGATACTTGCGATATAGCGGGGAACGTCAGCTAGATCACCGATAGGCAGGATTAACGGAATCCCACCGGCGCGCTTTACGCCAGTGACAAAATTTTTAGGGGTGTAACTGATCCAATGACTGTCGGCATCCACCATAACGGTTTCATTGCCGGCAATGCCGATGATTGGCTTCATGAAAATTCCTCGTTTCTCGTTACCGCAAAGATTTGCGGCACTTATTTTTCACGGATGATTTCGATTTTATAACCGTCGGGATCGACGATGAAATAGTAAGAAGGGGCAGTTCCCGGCAAACCTTTGAGTTCAGTAATTTCAAAACCAGCTGTTTGATGTTTTTCATGAAGAGCTTCCAGGTCACTGACAGCAATGGCGATATGACCGTACCCATTGCCAAGATCATAAGCTTCATGATCGTAATTGTAGGTCAGTTCCAACTCGTAGTTGTCATTTGGTAATGTCAGATAAACCAGCGTAAATTTGTTTTCGGGAAAGTCGCGACGAGAGGTTTCCACAAAATCAAATGCGGATTGATAAAAATTTAGTGAGGCCTCCAGATCTTTGACCCGAACGCAGGTGTGTGCCATTTTCATAGAAGGATCTTCCTTTCTTTTTGAGGCAGCGAGACTGCCGATAGTTTGAAAATAACAGGTCTGGCCTGTCATTATCATCTTAACACAGCAACAAAGCAGTGATAAGAAATCAGCTCTTTGCTTGTACATCGGCGCAGGATTCGGTAAAATTATCAGAAAATGGGGAAATGGGGAGTTTGTGGATGGAAAGACCGGTATTTGGTGAGAAAGTAACAGATAAAAATTATCAGGCCCGTTATGGCGCTTATGTAGTGATTCCGCGGGCTACTGGGGAAATTGTTTTGGTTCAGGCGCCGAATGGGGCGTATTTTTTACCAGGAGGCGAGATTGAAGCAGGCGAGGATCACGAGATGGCCATCCGGCGGGAAATGCTGGAAGAAGTTGGTTTTGAAGTGGTTATCGGTGAATACCTGGGAGAAGCGGTGGAGTATTTTTATTCCCGCCACCGGGACACTTATTTTTATCATCCGGGCTATTTTTATGAAGTCACCTCTTTTAGCCAGGTTGCAGAACCCACCGAGAAAACCAATGTTATCGAGTGGCATGCGCCTGAAAAAGCTCTGATGCTGTTAAAACGCGGCAGCCATCGTTGGGCAGTAGAACAATGGCTGCTGACACGTCACAGTTGATCGAGTATCATACCGGTATGTAATAAAGAGACGGTGACGATCCTTGTGTCAGACTCAGAAAAAGGCACACTACCATACGTCTAAGATTATTCTATGTTTGAAATTTTAACAACTAAAAGCCAGGTTCCTTCCACTGTTTTTACGGAAGGTACCTGGCTTTTACTGTAACTCACGTTTGGTAGTACTCGCTTCGTATGAGGTTAACTAGACGATTGCCACAATTCTTTTTGTGAAAGAGCGGACTTGCTGTCCACTTGTGCAAAACAGCACTCGTCAGTTGCTCTACTAATGAGGATTGTAAAAAGATGAGAGTCGCAAAAAATAGGGTGGTGCTGGTTTATGATAACCGACTTCTTTTAGGCGCGCATGTAACGATTTTTGTCTTCAAAATGGACTATTTATCAAAGCAAGCCTTAAAGAACGTACTGTTCAACGATTAAAGCCACGCCGTCTTCATCGTTGGAAGCAGTGGTGACGTCGGCTGCCTCTTTGACTTCATCGATGGCATTTGCCATGGCGACACCAATTCCAGCGTAATCGATCATGGTCAGATCGTTTTCGTTGTCGCCAATCGCCATTACTTCATCTGCTTTTAAGCCAAGATGATTGGCCAAGTGTGACAAGGCGACACCTTTACTGGCCCCTTGATGCAGGATCTCCAGATAAAAAGGCGCACTTTTTACGACGGTGTAGCGTTCTCTAAACTCAGCTGGCAGTTGCGTAATCGCCGCATCTAATATTTCTGGTTCGTCAATCATCATCATTTTGATGATTGCTACTGGATCGGCCATCATTTCGTCTGCACTACGGTATTTGATGGGCATATGCACCAGAAAAGACTCATAGACAGTGTAAGGACTGATGTCGCGATTAGCAGTGTAGATGGCATCTGTCGAAGACGTGTGTAGATGGACGCCTAGTTTTTGTGCCATGTAATTGATCTCTAAAAAGTCGTCGTTGGTCAGCCCGGCAGAGAAAATCGTGTCTTTTGTGCCGACATTTTGAACCAGCGAGCCGTTATAAGTGATGACATAATCTTGAGCGGTCACTAGCCCCAGCTCAGCTAGTTCCGGTTCGACGCCTGGAAAAGGACGACCGGTGCAAAGAACAATCTTGACGCCTTTTTCTCGGGCAGTCATCAGTGTTTGTTTGACCTTTTCGGTGATTTTTCGCTCTGAATTAACCAGGGTGCCATCGATATCAATGGCAATCATGCGGATTGACATAGTGTAATTCTCCTTTTGCAGTATTGAACACCCGTGGCGCTGTGCAATTTGAAGCCAGTAGCCAGCTGCATTTTATTTAGCGTGAGGAGTAACGGCTTTTCATACTATTAGGCAATAAAAAAGTAAAACTGCTCAGCCGGGCGGGGTGTTCTTGCTTTTTTAGGATACTGAAAGCTGAAAAAACGAGGGACCGCTTAGGCGATTCCTCGTTTTAAATCCTTCGAGTATCAGATCAGGGCGCCGTTATGGATATGGACGGCAAATTCCTGATACGTATCGCTAAATAAATCATAGTTGGCGGAAGCTTTACGGTCAACCATTTCTTTTGGAAAATAAAAACGGTGATCAATGGTTTTCTGACCAGCGATAGCGGCCACCAGCTGGCTGACTTTTGACAACTCTATCAAGGTGCCATCGTTTTGCTGCAGTTCAATCTGGGTACGATGAACGCCAGATTTCGGTCGGTAAAAGTCATAGGGCAGATCATAGCTGGAATTGATAGCCGTGTAATACTGCGGGTCAAAGCCGACTGTTTCAACCAGATGTTTCAATTCAGCAATCAAAGGCAGCTGTGTTTCTTCATCAAAAGCAGCAGATTTCAATGGCTTGCGATTCAGCCAACGTTTCGCTAAATCACTCAAAAGTGGATCTGCTTCATCGGCCCACTGGATGAAATAAGTGGTCAAAACACCGTCGTCCAACTTCAAGTAATCGGCCAAGGTGAACTCTTCTTTTAGAAAAGGGATTAAAAGCTGGGAATGCATCGCAAAGATTTCCGGAGAATCCTGATAAAGCTCGTGTGCGCGATCCAGTAAATGTTCCAGCATAACTTCCATCCCCCGGGAGACTTTGTGGAAATAGACTTGGACATACATTTGGTAGCGACTAACGATGTAATCCTCTACTGCGTGCATCCCACTGTATGAAAATGCGATTCCCCCTTCATACGGCCGAATCACTCGCAAAATACGAGTCAAATCAAAGGTTCCGTATTCGGTACCGGTAAAATACGCATCTCGCAACAGGTAATCCATACGGTCAGCATCAATCTGACTTGAAATCATCTGAACTACTTGCGGATTGGGATATTCATGAGTGATAACACTAGCAACTTTTTCTGGGAAGCCGGCTTCGACTCGATTGAGAATCTGAAAAATTTCTGTTTCCGGTGAAGTGATAATTTCAACGGTGACAGCCTCATGATCTGTGTGGAAAATATGCTCAAAGGTGTGAGAAAAGGGCCCATGTCCTAAATCATGAAGTAAGGCAGCACACAGCGTAACGAGACGCTCACTATCATCCCAGCCGCCAGGGCCGATTTTTTCAACCGAATAATTGCGGACGAAAATATCACAGATTCTTCTGGCAATCTCATAAACTCCTAACGAGTGGGCAAAGCGGGTATGCTCGGCACCATGGAAGGTAAAAGAAGAAGTTCCTAATTGCTTGACTCGGCGCAATCGTTGGAATTCTTTGGCGTTGATCAAATCAAGAATCACCTGATGCTGAACATGGATATAATTGTGGACGGGATCACGAAATACTTTTTCAATGGGGAGCATTTGCTCTTTATAACAGATCACTTTCTGTCAACTCCTTTATTAACTGATTGCGTTGGATCATGCTGTTGATCCGCTGTTGGTACAGCTCAAGGTCGCCATTTTCCAGCAGCCATTGACTGCTGTTTATGATTTGAGCAGCTGGATGAAAGGCAGTACAAAAGCGTTGGGTCGCTTCTTTGATACTAATAGGAGATGCCAAACAGTCGGCCACCGTTGTCATACTGTCTGGGTCTACTGGCGGATAGCCATCGGTTCCAAATGCTTGTTGCAGGCCTTGATGATAGAAGTCTTCAACGATTTGCCCCCGTTGCTGTTGATCACCGTTGACACTCAGATACATCATTACCGCCACACCTTGTTTGATCCGTCGTTGGGCAATGCCGGCGATTTTGCGACCGTTGACGCTGAGATCAAATTCACCTGGACAATAAGAAGTTGTAACTTCACCGGTAGTGAGACTCAGTTCCGGAAAGGCTCGTTGGGTCAAGGCCAGCATTTTTTCGTAGGCTGCAGCAGTGGTTAAGGGGGTGTCTTTCAAAGGGAGAATCAAAGAAATATTGAGTACACCAGCATCGGCAATTACGCCCAGCCCCCCGGAATTTCGGACAACTACGTCCATTCCGGCTTGTTGCAGGGAAGCTAACCCAGCATTTAAATGAGGCACCCGGGTATCTTTCATGCCCAAGATCATCGTGTGTTCCAATTGCCAGAAGTGCAGCAGGGGTTCCTCGTGATTGCCGATATATTCCGTCAGCACGTCCGTGATTGCAAAAGGCAGCAAATTTTGATCTGGCGGGTAAAGCGTTTGATCTAAAATCAGGGGGGTACCCATAAAAAAACTCCTTTAATTGAAGATTTACACCAATATTATAAACGAAAAGCCATAAATAAATAACCTATATGTCCTGAGAAAAAGCGATTGATTGACAAAAAGTAAAAATCCGTTAACAATAAAGAAAAAACGGCGGAGCAGACAAGTGACTTACGGCGATCATGGGCAGAGAAGCTGTCACAAAAATCCGCCTCAAAGAAAAAGCTCTGCACTGGCACCTCCCAAATCAGAGTAGCCGGGACAGTGCGGGAAGATTCAAGAAGGGAAGTATCAATTATGGCAATCAAAAACGGACTGCCGGTGTCTATCAACTTGGCCACCAAAGTCACGCAACACGGGGAAACCCAGGATTTTTATTTCGATATTAGCGGTCAAATCGTCAATATTGGCGATACCTTGTACATTCGCTACCAGGAGCTGCAACCAGACGGTGTTGAAGTGCCGGTCACAATTAAAATTATGCCAGACGGTGCCGTTCAGCTGACCCGCTCAGGTGAGATGCGCTTGAAATTGAAATTCGTCTATCGGGAAACGGTGAAGACCAGTTATCGAACTCCTTATGGCGAGATGTTATTTGGCACTTACACTCGGAATTTGCGGGTTAGCCTAAAAGATCGACCGACATCTGGTAAGATTTTTGTTGAATACGATTTGTTTATGGCAGATGAACTGGTAGGAAATTATCAGATTGATTTGGACTTTACGGCTTGATTTTTTCCAAAGAATTTTTCGGTGGATGAAGATTTGCCTGCCCATGTCGGGAGTTACTCGTCTAAGGGAAAGATAAGTTTGCCGACAGTCTGAAAATTAAAATTGATTTTTGCGGTTGGTTTTTGTATGATAAAGGGTAGACTGTGAAAGGACGTGTCCTAATTTGGAAATTAAAGTATTTGAAGGGCTCAACAAGAATGAGCTGTCCATGATCGAAGTTGCCCATGCAATTTTGGAACAAACAGGCGATGTAATGGATTTTTCTGATTTGGTCAACCAAATCCAAAATTATCTTGGCAAATCCGACAGCGAGATTCGCGATTCTCTGGCTCAGTTTTATACTGACTTGAACATCGACGGCAGTTTCATCTCATTGGGAGAAAACCGCTGGGGATTGCGTTCTTGGTATGCAATTGACTCCATCGATGAAGAGCTGAACTCCGGCTTGGAAGATGAGGACGAAGAAACTACACCTAAAAAACGCAAGCGCAAACGTGTCAATGCGTTTATCAATGATGACGATGATGCAATCGATTATAACGACGATGATCCGGAAGACACCGATCTGACGGAAGATGAAGACGATAAAGAATTGTATGACGACGATGACGACGATGATGAAGAAATCGCTGAATACGATTCTGATCTGCAGGAAATCGGTGCAGATGAACCATCAGATGATGAAGAAGAAGTCCCTGGTGGTATCGAAGAAGATCTTTCCATTATTGATGATGACGACGTAGATGACGACTTCGATGATGAGGATGAAGACGAAGAAAAACACTGATCTTAATGAGGAACGGTGACAATAGTCTAAGCAATCTCTTACGAAGCGAACACTATCAAACGTGAGTTACAATAAAAGCCAAGTCACTTCCATTAAAAAATAGTGGAGGGGACTTGGTTTTTCATTGTTCAAAATTTGAAACGCTGACTAATCTTGATCTCATCAAGGCAAGCCAGTGTCATTCACTTCTATTTATATGTATGGCGATGTTCTTTCTAGAGGCTTTGACACAGAAATTGTCGCAACCATTTGGATTATCCGCGAAAAAGAATTTATTTTTAGAAGAAATCCAAGCGTGGGGTTATCAATGAAACCAATTCCAAAAGAAATTATGCCAAGCTGGTGAGAGTAGCTAGCCTGCAATGAGCATCGTCGTAATCCATTTGATAGTAGTTTCCAACAAGATGATTGGCTTGTTAAATTCAGAAGTTCGTTGGTTCATAGACAGCTAGAGTAAAAAACACCGCCTCCAATTAGGAAGCGGTGCACTCTGGTTTTGATTATCCGGAAAAATTCCAGTATAATCAACTATGTTGCTAATGACGCGCTCTAAGGGAATCGAACCCCTGTCTCAAGAACCGGAATCTTACGTGATATCCACTACACTAAGAGCGCCGAACAATAAGTAGTGTAACGAATAATCCATAAAAAGACAAGAGGAAATTTCATGAAATTTCAACAAAATTTTTCGCAAGCGCAATCACAAAAGCAAAAGCTTGCTCTGACGCAGAAATTGCAGCAATCCATCCAAGTACTGCAATACTCAGTGGAAGAACTGTCTGAATTTGTAGACAGTGAAGCCATGGAGAATCCGCTCATTGAAGTGATTGAGCCTAACTATACATTGAATTATTCAAAGCCAATGTCAAACAGTGGAACCGAAATCAATTACCTTAATCAAATCCCGGATACCCGTATTTCACTGTTTGAGCATCTGATTGATCAAATTCATTTGAACTATCGCGATACTTATTTACGAACACTGGTACTTTATCTGGTAGAGTATATCGATCTCAACGGATTTTTGACCACCACGTTAGATGAGGCCTGTGATCAAACAGGGGCAAATGCCGTTCAGATGCTGGATGCACTGACGCTGATTCAACAGTTGGATCCACCGGGAGTCGGGGCTCGAGATTTGCAAGAGTGCTTGATGTTACAGACAGAACGAGATGATGCGGCGCCGGAGATTGCTTATTTAGTATTGGAAGAGCATTTTCAAGAGCTGGTGGATCGCAAATGGCCAGAAATCGCTAAAGCGTTGACGGTGCCGGTTTCTGACATTCAGCGGGTATTTGACTTTATTCAAACTCTGACGCCTACCCCCGGTGCGAGTTTTGGTTCGACAGATGGCTTATACATTATTCCAGACGTGCTGGTAAAAGTAACAGGAGAAGAGATTCTTGTTTCTTCCAATCGCCGCGGCATGCCGGAAGTTAAATTCCAACAAACGTATTTTGATCAGATGACCAAAAGCAAGGACCCTGAAGTAATCAAGTATTTAGAAGAAAAGAAGCAGGATTTCCAATGGCTGCAAAAGACGATTCAACAGCGGGGAGATACAATCCTACGAGCCGCCGGGGCAATTGTTGAACATCAGCGAGACTTCTTTATGCAGGAACATCGGCCACTGAAACCACTGACCATGAAAGTAATCGCTGATGAACTGGAAGTACATGAATCCACAGTAAGTCGCGCAGTTAATGGAAAATATATGGAAACGAAGTTCGGTGTCTTCGAACTCAAAAGCTTCTTCAGTCAAAAAGTGGGCGGTCAAAACGAAGACGGTGAAGACATCTCAGCCAATACCATCAAAAAACGACTGCGAGAGCTGATTAATGACGAAGATAAAGGAAAACCACTCTCTGATCAAAAGCTGGTCGAATTATTGAAAGCCGAATCATTTGAGCTTTCTCGACGGACGGTTGCAAAATATCGCGAAGCACTGAAAATCCCCAGCTCATCCAAAAGAAAACGGTTTGACTAAAGGCAGGATTAATAAAAACACAGCAAAGGAGACTGCTGTGTTTTTTTGTTATCGTAAAAAAATCTATGAAAAGCTGTTGGAAAGATAGGTTGTTTCGGTTGCATGAACTGCTCAGAAATGGTACTATCATTCATGTGAGGTCGTTGATTTTTCAGCGTGTTTCATTTTTTTTAGACCAGATGGGTCACTTTAGGTCTATGTTGGACGAAAATAGTCCCTCGGAGGGGTGCCGTGTGCTGGATGAATTAAAATTGATCGAAACAGTCGCACCGGATATCCTGGCTGTGCTGCAGGAACGCTTCAAAATTCTGCGGAATATCTATTGGATGCAGCCCATTGGCCGACGCAATCTGGCGGAAAGTTTGGAATTGACAGAACGTGTCTTACGTTCTGAGACCGACACATTGAAAAAGCTGCAATTGATTAATGCTGATAAAAGTGGCATGACCTTGACTGAAAAAGGCGAAGACGTCTATAACAGCCTCGGAAAAATCATGGATCAGCTCTTCGGGATGCACCAGATTGAAAAAAAGCTAGCCGATCATTTTGGAATTCAGCGTTGCTTAGTTTCAGTTGGTGACAGTGATCGACAGCAAAAAATCGTCGCAGAGTTCGGTGACTGTTTAAACGAATCATTGGACTTATTGCTTCCGGAAGGTAATAATATAATAGCGGTAATGGGCGGTTCAACGATGGCCGCTGCGGCAGAACGCTTGACCAATTTGGAAAGCGAAAAACGCCACAACCTGTTTGTACCTGCCCGCGGAGGAATCGGCGAAGCAGTGACGGTACAGGCCAATTCCGTTGCTTCTGTTATGGCAATGCGAACGAATGGAGACTACCGAGCTTTGTATGTCCCAGAACAATTGAGTGCTGCCACCTATCGCTCCTTGTTGACTGAGCCTTCCATCCAAGAAGTTTTGGATTTGATCAGTCACGCAAATTGTGTAATTCACAGTATTGGACGCGCTGTTCACATGGCTGCACGCCGTAAGATGACCGAAGACGAGATCGTGATGCTCAAACAGCAAAACGCCGTTGCCGAGTCATTTGGCTATTTCTTCAATGAACAAGGAGAAGTGGTTCATAAAGTCCCCCGGATTGGCATCGAGTTGGCAGAACTGAAGAAAGTTCCCATCATCGTCGCAATCGCCGGTGGCAAAAGCAAGGCAAAAGCAATCGGTGCCTATATGAAAAATGCACCGAAGCAAACGTGGCTCATCACAGATGAAGCCGCTGCAAACGAGATTTTAAAAGGGGCGACCCTTTAAAATAAATAACTTTTTTGATTTTCATAAGGAGGAAATCTCAAATGACAGTTAAAGTAGGTATTAATGGTTTCGGACGTATCGGACGCTTGGCATTCCGTCGTATCCAAGATGTAGATGGAATCGAAGTAGTAGCAATCAACGACTTGACAGATGCTAAAATGTTGGCTCACTTGTTGAAATACGACACAACTCAAGGTCGTTTCAACGGTACTGTTGAAGTTCACGAAGGTTCATTCAACGTAAACGGCAAAGAAGTTAAAGTCTTGGCTAACCGCAACCCTGAAGAACTGCCTTGGGGCGAACTTGGCGTAGATATCGTTTTGGAATGTACAGGTTTCTTCACTTCTAAAGAAAAAGCTGAATTGCACTTGAAAGCCGGCGCTAAACGCGTGGTTATCTCTGCTCCTGGTGGTAACGATGTACCAACAATCGTTTACAACGTTAACCACGAAACTTTGACTGGCGAAGAAACAGTTATTTCTGGTGCTTCATGTACTACTAACTGCTTGGCTCCTATGGCTAAAACTTTGCAAGACAAATTCGGTATCGTTGAAGGCTTGATGACAACTATCCACGCTTACACAGGCGACCAAAACACTTTGGATGCTCCACACCCTAAAGGTGACTTCCGTCGTGCCCGTGCAGCTGCTGCTAACATTGTTCCTAACACAACTGGTGCTGCTAAAGCAATCGGTTTGGTTATCCCTGAACTGAACGGCAAATTGGATGGTGCTGCGCAACGTGTACCAGTTCCAACTGGTTCATTGACTGAATTAGTAACTGTTTTGGAAAAACCAGTTACAGCTGACGAAATCAATGCAGCAATGAAAGAAGCTTCAAACGAATCTTACGGTTACACTGCTGACCCAATCGTTTCTTCTGATATCGTAGGCATGACTTTCGGTTCATTGTTTGACGAAACTCAAACAAAAGTAATGACAATTGGCGACAAACAATTGGTTAAAACAGTTGCTTGGTACGACAATGAAATGTCTTACACTGCTCAATTGGTTCGTACTTTGGAATACTTCGCTAACTTGTAAGATTCCTTACAATAACGCGTTCATAGTTTGAACTTGAAGCGGGGAAGCGCGTCGCTTCCCCGCTTTTTTTCTTCCGATCTGTTACTGAACAGCTCGTTTGCAATGAAATCAATGTACTGGAGGAATGAACCAACATGGCTAAAAAAACTATCGAAGATCTTGATTTAAAAGATAAAAAAGTCTTGGTCCGTGTCGACTTCAACGTGCCTTTGAAAGATGGCGTGATTGGCGACGATACTCGTATCAAAGCAGCCCTGCCAACTATCAAATATGTAATTGATCATGGCGGAAAAGCTATTCTGTTTTCTCACCTTGGCCGTGTGAAAACTGAAGAAGATAAAGCTGGCAAATCTTTGGCGCCAGTTGCTAAACGTTTGGGTGAATTGTTAGGCAAAGAAGTTACTTTCGTGCCTGAAACGCGTGGCGAAAAATTGGAAGCTGCAATTGCTGACATGAAAGACGGCGACGTTTTGGTATTTGAAAACACTCGCTTCGAAGATATCGACGGTAAAAAAGAAAGTAAAAACGATTCTGAATTGGGCAAATACTGGGCATCTC
Source organism: Enterococcus infantis (assembly GCF_049166715.1). NCBI lineage: Bacteria > Bacillati > Bacillota > Bacilli > Lactobacillales > Enterococcaceae > Enterococcus > Enterococcus infantis. The sequence goes on from NZ_JBMHFB010000006.1 coordinate 144,230, forward strand.
TTGGGGATGTTTTTGTTAATGATGCCTTCGGGACTGCACACCGGGCCCACGCTTCAAACGTAGGTATTGCTTCTACAGGTATCCCAACTGTTGCCGGTTTCTTGATGGAAAAAGAAATCAAGTTCATCGGTGAAGCAGTTGAAGATCCAAAACGTCCAATGATCGCTATCTTGGGTGGCGCAAAAGTATCTGACAAAATCGGCGTAATCAAAAACTTGATTCCAAAAGCGGACAAGATCTTGATCGGTGGCGGTATGACTTATACTTTCTACGCTGCAAAAGGCATGAAAATCGGTAAATCATTGGTTGAAGCTGACAAAATCGAATTGGCAAAAGAATTAATCGCTGAAGCCGGCGACAAATTAGTATTGCCAATCGACAATGTTTGTGCAGCAGAATTCTCAAACGATGTCCCTGTAGAAACTATCGAAGGGGAAATAGAAGGCGACGTAATGGCATTGGACATCGGTCCTGCGTCTATCGCTTTGTTTGCTGAAACTTTGGCTGGTGCAAAGACTGTCGTTTGGAACGGACCTATGGGTGTGTTTGAAATGTCTAATTTTGCGAACGGTACAATCGGTGTATGTGAAGCAATTGCCAACTTGGAAGGTGCAACTACAATTATCGGTGGTGGCGATTCTGCAGCAGCAGCTGAACAATTGGGCTTTGCTGACAAATTCACACACATTTCTACTGGTGGTGGTGCTTCCTTGGAACTCTTGGAAGGCAAAACACTTCCTGGCTTGGCTGCAATCAACGATAAATAATTTCGAAACGGAAAAAGGTTCTTCCGAGGCTCCCCTCGGTTGGACCGGTTCCCGTGTTTTCTGTCGTACTCAACCGAGTACTGCAAGCGAATTTTAAAGGAGATAACTCAAATGCGTAAACCAATCATCGCAGGCAACTGGAAAATGAACAAAACATTGTCCGAAGCCAAAGAATTTGCTTTGGCTGTCAAAGATGCAATCCCTTCAAAAGATGTTGTGGATTCAGTCATCGGTTCTCCGGCATTGTTCTTGGCACCACTGCGCTGCAAAACCAAAGGCTCAGAAGTACAATTAGCAGCTCAAAACTGCTACTGGGAAAATGCCGGTGCCTTCACTGGTGAAACTTCTCCAGCAGCTTTGGCTGACATGGGAATCGAATACGTCATCATCGGCCATTCCGAACGTCGTGAATACTTCCATGAAACAGACGAAGAAATCAACAAAAAAGCGAAAGCAATCTTTGCAAACGGCATGACACCAATCTTGTGCTGTGGCGAATCATTGGAAACTTATGAAGCAGGCAAAACAGCGGAATGGATTGAAACACAAATCACTGCTGGCTTGAAAGATTTGACTCCTGGTCAAGTCTCCAACATGGTTATCGCTTACGAACCAATTTGGGCTATTGGCACTGGTAAATCTGCGGATGCTAATATTGCAGATGAAATCTGTGGTGTGGTTCGTAAAACAGTTGAAAAATTGTATGACAATGAAGTTTCTGAAAGCGTTCGGATCCAATACGGCGGTTCTGTCAAACCAGAAAACATCGCTGAATATATGGCGAAAGAAAACGTTGACGGCGCATTGGTCGGCGGCGCTAGTTTGGAAGCAGATTCATTCTTAGCTTTGTTGAAAGCTGTAAAATAATCTGAATTTCTTATGAGAATTGCGAGTTTTGATTTGCAGAAATTCCATAAGTTCAATAAAATTGTTCATAGAGGCTTCGGCCTTTTAGAAAAACAAACTCAAAGGAGAGAGACAAAACATGTCAATTATTACTGATGTTTATGCACGCGAAGTCCTGGATTCACGTGGTAATCCAACAATCGAAGTAGAAGTTTACACTGAATCAGGTGCATTCGGCCGCGGTATGGTTCCTTCTGGTGCCTCTACTGGGGAACATGAAGCAGTTGAATTGCGTGACGGCGACAAATCCCGTTACGGCGGCAAAGGCGTTCAAAAAGCTGTTGACAATGTAAACAACATCTTGGCTGAAGCTATCATCGGTTACGATGTCCGCGATCAAATGGCTATCGACAAAGCGATGATCGCTTTGGACGGCACTGCTAACAAAGGCAAATTGGGCGCCAACGCTATCTTGGGCGTATCAATCGCTGTTGCGCGTGCAGCTGCTGACTACTTGGAAGTTCCTTTGTATCACTACTTGGGCGGCTTCAACACTAAAGTTTTGCCTACTCCAATGATGAACATCATCAACGGTGGTTCTCACTCTGATGCACCAATCGCTTTCCAAGAATTCATGATCTTGCCAGTCGGCGCACCTACTTTCAAAGAAGGTTTGCGGATGGGTGCCGAAGTATTCCACGCTTTGAAATCTATCTTGGCAGAACGCGGCTTGGAAACTTCTGTTGGTGACGAAGGTGGTTTCGCACCTCGTTTTGACGGAACTGAAGATGCTGTTGAAACAATCGTTAAAGCAATTGAAAAAGCAGGCTACAAAGTTGGCGACGATGTACGTCTTGGCTTTGACTGTGCAGCTTCTGAATTCTACGAAGACGGCGTTTACAACTACGCTAAATTCGAAGGCGAAGGCGGAGCAAAACGCACTTCTGCTGAACAAGTTGAATACTTGGCTGAATTGGTTGAAAAATACCCATTCATCATCACTATCGAAGACGGTATGGATGAAAACGACTGGGATGGTTGGAAATTGTTGACTGACCGTTTGGGAGACAAAATCCAATTGGTTGGTGATGACTTGTTCGTAACCAACACTGAAAAATTGGCTGAAGGTATCGAAAAAGGGATTGGTAACTCAATCTTGATCAAAGTGAACCAAATCGGTACTTTGACTGAAACTTTCAACGCTATCGAAATGGCGAAAGAAGCTGGCTACACTGCAGTTGTTTCTCACCGTTCAGGCGAAACAGAAGATTCTACAATCTCTGACATCGCTGTTGCAACAAACGCTGGTCAAATCAAAACAGGTTCTCTGTCACGTACTGACCGTATCGCAAAATACAACCAATTGTTGCGTATCGAAGACCAATTGGGTGAAGTTGCTGAATACAAAGGCGTTAACGCATTCTACAACTTGAAAAACAAATAATCTGCGAAATTTATGTTACTCTCGCTGAGAAACTTGTTGTTTCGCAGTGATTCGTAAGGAAAGATTCGCGCTGAATGAAGGCTCCTATTTGACAATCTTGTCAAGTAGGGCCTTTTTAAGTTATTGCCCTCCGACAGCATGAAATAAGCTTCCTGCAAATGGAAGAAAACAGCTGCTTGCAATAATCTGAAAATTTTTACAACATTTTCATGACAGCAGCAAAAAATTGTAGTACCATAGAAAAAATAGATCGGAGGGATCAGGATGGTTGATATTAAGTGGGATGAGCTAGGATTTTCCTACATCAAAACCCCATTTCGTTTTATTGCTCATTGGAAAAACGGCGCCTGGGATGAAGGGGAACTAATTGAGGACAATATCCTGCATATACATGAGGGTTCGCCAGCAATACACTATGGGCAGCAATGTTTTGAAGGATTGAAAGCTTATCGCCGCAAAGATGGCGCAATCAATCTTTTCCGCCCGGATCAGAATAGCCAGCGAATGAATCGGAGTGCACGACGGCTGTTGATGCCGATGGTTCCGGAAGACTTGTTTTTGAAAGGTGTTAAGGAAACAGTCAAAGCCAATGAAGAGTATGTTCCGCCTTATGGGACGGGAGCTACGTTATACATTCGACCGATTTTGATTGGTGTGGGTGAAAATATCGGCGTCCATCCTGCTAATGAGTATATTTTTTTAGTTTTCTGTATGCCTGTAGGGGCTTATTTCAAAGGAGGACTGGCACCGACAAACTTTATCGTGTCTGATTACGATCGAGCCGCACCACAAGGAACCGGAGCCGCTAAAGTGGGAGGAAACTATGCTGCGAGCTTGCTGCCGGGAGAATTGGCTCATGAAAGGAATTTTTCCGACTGCATTTATTTGGATCCGGAAACCCATACTAAAATCGAAGAAGTAGGTTCTGCCAATTTCTTTGGAATTACGGCTGACGGAACATTTGTAACTCCTAAATCCCCCTCTATCCTGCCAAGCATCACGAAGTATTCGCTATTGTACTTAGCCGAGCATCGTTTGGGATTGGCAGTGGCAGAAGGAGACTGCCCAATTGCTGAGTTGGATCGTTTTGTAGAGGCGGGTGCTTGCGGAACTGCAGCGGTTATCAGTCCGATTGGTGGTATTCAATATGGTGATGATTTCCATGTGTTCTATTCGGAAACCGCAGTCGGTCCGGTGACTCGTAAACTATATGAGGAACTGACGGGCATCCAGTTTGGCGATAGTTCAGCACCAGAGGGTTGGATTCAAACAATCTCGGTAAAGGATTAATCGCTTACTGACGAGGTAAGATAAATAGCAGAATAAAAAACCTCCGACGAAAAATTCTCGTCGGAGGCTTTTATCTGTCAGCTTATTTACTTAAAAGTTCATTCAATGTAGGCATATCGTGAACGTGGAACTTATCAGAGAAGGCTTCGATTTGTTCGTCTGAGAACTTGGAAGGATCCAATTGCAAAGCTTCTACAGGTAGTGGATCTTCGTTTTTGATTTTAACTTCGATCACGACTGGACCTTCTGCTTTAGCAGCAGCATCAAAGGCTGGCCGCAACTGGTCGTAACTGGTTACAGTGAATCCTTTAGCTCCCAGTGCTTCAGAAGCTTTACCAAAGTCAGCATCTGCCAAATCAACACCAAACAGCGCGGTGTTAGTCGTTTCTTGCTCTGCTTGAATAAAGCCTAATGTATCATTTGTCAACACAACATTGATGATTGGCAATTTGTATTTGACTTGGGTGATGATGTCGGGCATGTTCATGGCATAACCACCGTCACCAGAGAAGGTGAACACTTGGCGATTTGGGTAGCTGAGTTTCGCAGCAATCCCACCAGGTACCCCGTAACCCATCGTTGCAAACCATCCGGATGTCGTGAAGGCTTGCTTGCCGTTCATATCCAGATGACGTACGGAATGAGTAGTGACGTTACCGACGTCTACAACGAAAATCGCATCGTCTTTGGCGATTCGGTTAACTTCCGCATAGACTGGTTCAGGACGCAACAATTTATCATCGTCGAAGTTGTCGAAGCTGTGGCGCCATGCATGCCAGTTTTTGATATTTTCTTGATTTGCTTTCAACCATTCATCAGCTGGACGGGAAGCTCCCAGCTCTACTAAGCGGTCCAAAGCTTGGGCACCGTCTGCTAAGATAGCAACGTCAGCTTTGTGGCGACGGCCAAATTTGGAAGCATCGATGTCAATTTGAATAAATTTCGCTGCCGGGTTAACGAAGAATTGGGTAAAGGGCATATCTGTACCGACATAAACGACCAAATCGGCAGCAGCGGCAGCTTCGTTGGCAGGTTTGGTTGCGACCCGGGCAGCTGAACCGAGATAGTTTTCGTAACGATCTGGAACGATGCCTTTAGCTAAAACTGCATTGATGATCGGCATGCTGAAGTGTTCAGAAAAGGCTTTAATCGCATCAAAATGTCCTCGTAACCCTTGACCAATGTAAAGCACCGGTTGTTTGGCTTCTTCAATGAGAGGTAGTGCTTTTTCCAATTGCGCTTCGTCCAGTTGTGGCAAACTTGTTTGACGGGTATAGGCAGTTGGCAAGTAGTTGTCTTCGATTTCTGCATAGCCGAAATCAACCGGAATTGTAACTACAGCCACACCGTTGTATTGGTAAGCGGCTTTGATTGCTTCGTCTACGACATGGGGCAAACTTTCTGGTGTCATAACTGTTCGGTTATAGACACTGACATCGGCGAACATTGGATTTTCATTCAATTCTTGGAAAGAATTGTAGTTCATAGCTGTGCTGGCTACTTGACCAAGTAATGCCAATACTGGAACGTGGTCCATTTGGGCATCGTAAAGACCATTGATTAAATGGCTCGCACCGGGACCAGCTGAACCAAAGACAGCACCCACTTTGCCGGTTAATTTTGCATCAGCCGCAGCTGCCAACGAACCTGCTTCTTCATGCCGTACTTGAATGTATTTGATTTCATCTTGTTCTTTGTATAATGCGTCCATGGTGGAGTTGAAGGAACCTCCAGGAATGCCATAAATGTGGTCAATTCCCCAAGCCTTCATGACTTTGACCATTGCCACGCCTGCATTGATTGTTGACATACTGTCCACTTCTTTCTGATAGTTGTTTGATAACTTACTTTATTATTGTATTCCCACTTTGAAAAAAGTACAAAACATAAGCTTACAAATAGATAGTAAAACGTTTTCTTGCGTTTTTTGAGAAGCAGGCGGCTAGTTGTCAGTTATTGCTGCTGGTGCTGATATAAGGACTGATCAAACCTGCTAGGGCTTCGATATTGCGGCTTTGAATCAGAATTGTCCCGCTGCCGGTAAAGGTATTGACTAGTCCTTCGCCGGTTTTGAAGCCAAAGACTCCAGAGGCCACTTCGATTTGGTAATTCAAACTGTCACTCCAAGCGACAACATGATGGTTATCTACGACAAAAGGATGGCTGCCATCCAGTGTGACTTCCACGATATCTCCATAGCCGGTCACCAGCATCGTTCCGCTACCGGCTGTTTCCATCACGAATAAGCCGCCAGTGCCACCAAAGAGGGCGCCACCGATATTCTGCCGAACCATGTTGTAATGAACGCCGCTGTCAGAACTCAAATAGGCCCCAGTATTCAAGCGCCATTGAGTAGCTCCAATGGCTAGTTCTCGGATTGTGCCGGGTGTCGAGGGTGCGATGGCGATCACAGCATTGTCAGCTTTGCCGGTAGCGGTGGTGATGAAAAAGCTCTCTCCGCTGGTAACTGAACGACTCAGCGCACGCAAAGCACCGCCGATTCCTTTCTTTCCGTTGGCATTCATGTGTCCTTCAAGATCAATTTGACCGTTGTGATAAACCATTGCTCCGGATTCTAACTGAATCTGTTCGCCTTTCCTCAATGTAATTTCTACTAATGGAAAAACGGATTGTGACGTCAGACGATAATTCATTTTGCTCCCTCATTTCTTTGATGTGTGAGATTTGTCAGTCAAAGGACGCAAGAGCGGTACCTTGTCGTCCTTTACGAGTTTGATTATACGGGATTGCCGAAAATTAAGCCCGCGTAAAGGTTGTGACAATTTTTTGGTAACGGCTGTAAACCGTGTTAAACTAAAAAGTGAGTTTTCTTGGGAAAGACAGAGGCGAGTCCCGAGAGTTTTAAGAGAGCTGATTTTATCGGACGATTGAGGACTTTTGGTTAGCCTGTTATCGCTGGCAAATTTTGCCTTGAAGGAATGAATCGTAATCAAAGCATCAAAAGTAATGGGTAAGGATGAATTTAATGATAAAATGGATAATTTTGGTTCTGATAGTGCTGTTGGCGCTCCTTGCTTCAGGATTGATTTACTTGAACCGTTGGGCGAAGTTCTTTGTGAATGCAGCCGTGGAACGAGAGAATGATTGGTTTATGAAAGACGGCGCCCGCCTGTTGAATCCCGGTTGGGAAGATGTGACCGACTCCAAGCAGCAGGAGCGAGCTGATTTTTGGCTGCAGGAAAACACTTGGCAGATTGAAACACCGGATCGTCTGCGGCTGACCGGTGCCGCCTTTTTGCAGGAAGGGCAGCGGTGGGTCATCGCCGTTCATGGCTACCGCAGTACCGGATTTCAAGATATGGCTGATGTTGCTATGCATTATTATCATGAAGGATATAACGTTTTGGTTCCGGATCTGCGGGGACACGGGCGCAGCGAGGGAAAAATCATTGGCATGGGGTGGTTAGACCGTCTTGACTTGGTGCAATGGATCCAAGTAATTTGTGAGCAGGACCCCGCTGCAAAAATCATTCTCCATGGCTGTTCTTTAGGTGCAGCGGCTGTTTTGATGGCGAGCGGTGAAAAATTGCCGGACAATGTCAAACTGATTATTTCCGACAGCGCTTATACCTCTGTTTACAGTGAGTTCAAGTGGCTGCTGCACAAATACACCAAATATCCGGTGAATCGGTTTATGGTATTAGCCAACCGTTATGCTCGTCGCAAAATGGGCTATTCTTTAATCCGGGCTTCAGTGACCCGCCAGTTGGGGAGCAATCATCTGCCGGTACTGTTTCTTCATGATCGGCAAGATCCATTGGTACCCGTAACGGAGACGACGACTTTGATGGAGGCTACCGCTGGTGAGAAAAGCTGTGTCATCTTTGAAACGACAGGACACATGCAGGCAAAAACACAGCAGCCCGCTGACTATTGGGAAACGGTAGCTACGTTTATTTCTACTCATTTTCCGAAAGCGGCTAAATCAAAAAACAACTGAATCAAAAAAGGTTCGACTGAGGGGCGTTAATTGCCCGCAGTCGAACCTTTTTTACATTTTTACTCCTTTACTCCGCATTTCGTGCTGAGAGCACCGTATCTCCAGGCGGCGTTTTTTTTGTTAAAAGCTGCAGGGGAGCGGCACTGAGGCTTAAGAGGACTTGGGCTGGAAAATAAAAGAACCACATCAACGGACCGACAAGTCTCTGGGTGCTTCCCGGTAACAAATTAAAAGCTGCTACCGTGATATCGCAAAGTAAAAATAAGAGGAGTGCAACTTGTAGAAGCTGTCGTTTGGGATGCTGTGATCGAAAGGTTGAAATGACATCTGTCAGCAAAAAAACAGCGTAAAACAGACCGGAAGAAAAGGTACTGTACGACCATTTCTGTTGTATGCCTAATAGCAAAAGTAGCGCACCACCAACATATGCGAGGACAATCTTTTTTTGTAGCTGGGGAAAGTTGCGATGACTGTAGATTACATGGACACCGGCAAAGATCAGAAGTGGAAAAAAGGCGGAATCCGTAAATAACAAGAAGTAGTCGCAACCGCAAGTCAGAGCCAGCCCCCAAAATAAATGATGCCAATCGATTGGATCAGCTTGTTTTCTGTGTAAAATGACGAAGCCGAGACACGACAACAGTCCACAGTATTTCAACGGGTCACTGAATCTTTCAGGACTATTTGGGAGCAAGTCTAAACAAAGAAAGACCACCCAGATTGTACCTTGAAAGATCAGATAGCTTTTTTTGATCATCTTTTCACCTCAAATCAATTATAGCAACTTTCGGTTTTTTCAGACATTGTGACGATGAATACAAATACTTGTAACATTTTCCCTTCGCTGATAAAATGTAAGTGATTTGAGACAAGCGTTTTCTTATTGAGAGAAAGCCATGTGTGTTCCTTCAATTAAAGTGGTTATTTTAAAAAGGGATATCTGTGGGGGACTGCATAGCAGAGCACAGCTCAATGACAGATTATTGCATGAAAAATTCATCATGTCGCAGTTGCGTTAGTCAGAAAATAAATGATTGACGTGAGTGTAAAAAGGAGGAAATACAATGGACGGAAGCAGAATCGGTGATGCACAGAACACTGAGGAATTATTGCTGGCTCAAGGGTATCGGAAATATACCGGTGAAGACATCGACATTTATTACAACAAGGACATCTGTGCCCATGTTGGAAACTGCGTGCGAGGCAATCCTGCTGTATTTGAAGTAGGTCGCCGCCCTTGGATCATCGCCGATAACGGTGGTGCCGATGACAACGAACGGGTAATTAATACCTGTCCCACCGGCGCATTGAAGTTTATTCGCAAAAACTAACAATCGGAATACTTGATTGTTCAGTTGATGCCATCAATAACAGAAAGCAGGAGTAAATTATGGAAATCAAAGAAGAAAAAAATCGTTTTGCCCTCTACAATGACGAAGGAGCGGAAATCGGTGAAATGACTTGGTCAAATGCTGGTGATGAACTGATCATTATCGACCACACTTATGTAGACCCCGCATACCGCGGCCAAAGCTACGCTGAAAAATTAGTTAAAGCAGGCGTAGAAAAAGCTCGTCGCGACAATTTGAAAATTATTCCATTGTGTCCATTTGCGAAAAAGGAATTCAATGAAAAAGCGGAATACGGCGACGTATTGCGCAAATAGTGAGAGTTTTATCCAGCGAGGGTCTTGACTACAGATTGTTTCGCTGTTACCGCTGGTCTTTAGAGATCAGCGGTTTTTTGATGAAAGGTAGAGGGACAAGCAGGCTTTCATTTTTTATTCTTGAAAAATTTCCTTTCGTACAAGCTTGTAGGTTTACTGACCTTGAAAACAGAATGCAATTTTTTTGGAAGCCGTTTTCAGGTAGCCAAAAAAGTGGGGATATGGTAAAGTATATTAGACGTATTTCGCAATGAAGGGAGCTATCACCGAATGTATGAATTTCTACTGGCTTTGGTCATCATCTTGTCGGTTTTGATCATTATTGCCATCATGATGCAACCAAGCAAGCAAAACAGTGCTGCCAGTGCCTTTTCAGGCGGAGCTGGTGAATTGTTCGGTAAGCAGAAGGCCCGCGGGTTTGAAGCTGTCATGCAACGAGCAACGGCGATCATGGGTGCTACCTGGATGATCTTGCTGTTCTTATTGGCTTATCTGTCATCAAAATAAGCACACTGTACCGTGACCTGTAAAGCTGCAGGTCACGGTTTTTTGCTAAAAAGGCTAATTTATTGTTCAGTCTACAACTGCGTAATGGAGGAAGAAATACTGGAAAGCTCCTCTTCCGATGAATTAAACTGGCGACAGTGGGCTTTCTTCAATAATCGCTAAAAACAGTCAGCTTTTCACTACCCCAGCTCTTAAAATAGTAGCAACTAGTTTACTTGTATTGTTTAGTTTGTGCACGACAGCCACGTAGGATGCGCCTGCGTTTCTTTTTGCCGATATTTCTGCTGCGTTGTGATAGAATGGGATTTGCGAGGTGAGAAAAGATGCAACGAAAACCAAGTTTACCGCGGCCTTTTTTTGTGAAAAAAAGTCGGCGAGGCGTTCTACTATTACATGCATATTCCGGGAGCTCCAATGATGTACGGATGCTCAGTCGGATTTTGGAAAAAAACGATTATACAGTGTCGGCACCTATCTTAACTGGACACGGCACGTTTGAGCCATTGGATATCTTGGCGGCTTCGGTTGAGGATTGGCGACAAGATGCTCGACAGGCATTTTTGCAGTTGCGCAAAGAATGTGAGAAAGTAGCCATTTTCGGCTTGTCTATGGGCGGCATTTTGGCGATGGACTTGCTGGAAGAAGAGCACCCGGAGAGTATCGGTGGGGGCCTTTTTTGCTCACCACTGTTCAAAACTGAAAATCAAGTACCGGAAAACTTTTTCCGTTATGCCGAACAAGTCTATCAAACAGTCGGTCTTGACCCTGTGTTACAAGCAGAGAAGTTGGGACAGATTAGCGAATTGGTTGGCGGACAGCTGCAAGCAATCGAAGCTCTAGGGGAGCAGGTTGCAAAACGACTCTCGCTTCTACAGGTGCCAATCTATCTGGCACAAGGAGGCAAAGACGAGATGATCGCGGCAACAACGGTTTATCAAACGCTACAAGCATTGCCGCAAACAGATGTCAGTCTTCACTGGTTTGCCGAAAGTGGGCATGTGATCACCGTTGATCCTGTCCATAAACAATTTGAAGCGACCGTCTTGAACTTTATTGAAAATCTACCTTGGAATGAGGAAAAATAGTGAAAGAAAATTTGAAAGAACAGATTCGGCGGTATATCGGCGGCCAGGAGAAAAAGAGTTTTTCCGCCGAAGAGATTGCAGCCGGTCTGAAATTACAAAAAAGTGCGGATTACAAAGCGCTGGTGCAGACCATTGCAGCCATGGAACGAGAAGGCAGTCTAGTCTTTACCAAAAAAGGAAAAATCAAGCTGCCTGAACCGCAAGTTTTAATTGAAGGCGTCTTTCGGGGAAATGAGCGTGGCTTTGGCTTTGTCGATTATGACACGGAAGAAGAGGATATCTATATTCCCAAAGGGGCAACCGGCTATGCCATGGATGGTGATACTGTTGCTGTGGATATCACAGCCGCTGCGGATCCCTTTGGCGACAAGGGACCCGAAGGCAAAGTGGTAGAAGTTCGTAAACGGGCCATCACGCAGTTGGTAGGAGAGTTCACTTTGTTTTCCGAAGAAGAAATCGCGGAAACCGATTTATATGGTGTTGTGAAACCTAAAGACAAAAAGCAAGCGGAATTAAAAGTAATGGTAGCCGCTGAAGGCATTCGACCGGTGGATGGCGCCATCGTGTTGGTGGAAATCACCCATTATCCGGAACAAGGCTATGCCACTAGTCTGGAAGGAATCGTCAAATCCGTATTGGGACACAAAAATGATCCGGGAATGGATATTTTGTCGATTATTGCTGCACATGGGATTCCGACAGCTTTTCCGGAAGCGGTGTTGAAACAGGCGGATAGCGTTCCTGACAGCATTGATCCTGAGGCGTTTCCAGAACGACGGGATTTGCGGGAGCAACTGATTGTAACAATCGATGGAGAAGATGCCAAAGATCTGGATGATGCGGTGACCGTTCGTAAATTGGAAAATGGCCATTACTTTTTAGGGGTGCATATAGCTGACGTTTCTTATTATGTTACGGAGGACAGCCCCTTGGATGGAGAAGCTTTTGAACGAGGGACGAGTGTCTATTTGACTGACCGGGTAATTCCAATGATTCCACAGCGCTTGTCTAATGGCATTTGTTCCTTGAACCCCCGCGTGCCGCGACTCACTATGAGCTGTGAAATGGAAATTAATGAAAATGGGGATGTGGTGGCACACGAAATCTTTTCCAGTATTATCCAAACGACTGAGCGTATGACCTATACTGCTGTCAATCAAATACTTGAAACAGCCGATGAAGAGACGATGACTCGCTACCACGCTTTGGTACCTATGTTTCAGGAGATGGCAGAGCTGCACCGTATTTTAGAAAACAAACGAATCCGCCGTGGTGCTGTTTCTTTTGAAGATCGAGAAGCTAAAGTGTTGGTGGATGAAAATGGCAATCCCCAAGATATTCTGTTGCGAGAGCGTGGGGTAGGAGAGCGCTTAATTGAGTCCTTCATGCTGGCTGCCAATGAAACCGTCGCGGAGCATTTCAATCGACGCCACTTGCCATTTATCTACCGGATTCACGAAGAACCAAAAGAAGACAAGTTGCGACGCTTCTTTGATTTTGCGGCAACATTGGGGTTAGTAGTGAGAGCCACTAAAGGCAGCATCACTCCAAAAGATCTGCAAAAAGTGGTGGCCGACGTCGCCGAAAAACCAGAGTCCTTCGTGGTAAATACCATGTTACTGCGCTCTATGCAACAAGCGAAGTATTCCGAGGAAAACCTGGGACATTACGGCTTGGCTGCGGATTACTATACTCACTTTACTTCACCGATTCGCCGTTACCCTGATTTGATCGTGCATCGTCTGATCCGCTCTTATTCAGAAGATATCCGTAGTGAAAATCAGGAGAAATGGGCTGAAAAATTGCCAGAGATTGCGCTGCATTCGTCTCAGATGGAACGGCGGGCCGTGGATTGTGAACGTGAAGTCGATGCCATGAAAAAAGCCGAATACATGGCCGAACACGTTGGAGAAGAGTTTGATGGCATCATCAGCTCTGTGGTGAAATTTGGACTTTTCATAGAACTTCCTAATACAATCGAAGGTCTGATTCATATCAATACTTTGAAACAAGACTATTTCCATTATATGGAAACCCAGCTGGTTTTGGTGGGGGAACGCACGGGGCTGACGTTTAAAATTGGTCAAAAGGTCAGAGTAAAAGTCGTCAAAGCCGATCCGGTAACCCAGGACATTGATTTTGAGCTGGTATCTGCTGAGGAAGTTGAACCGATGCAACGACCGCAAGTAAACCGCAAACGTCGACGGAATAACGACAAGCGGGAGCGTCAAAGTAATAGTAACCAAAAAGCCGGCAAGAAAAATGCCCATCGTTCCGCAGAATCTGCTGGAAAAAAAGGACGAAAAGATAAGAGCAAAACGAAAAAGCCTTTTTATAAAGGGATAAAGAAAAAAGGCCGTAAGTAACAATAAAGCATTGGAAAGCTCACTGGTAAACCGCGCAAACCGCTTTTCATAGCTGCAAAACGAGAAATTTTTACTAGAAATGAGGAAGCCACATGCCAAAAGGTGAGGGCCGACTGATCGCCCAAAATAAAAAAGCCCGTCATGATTACACAATCGTGGATACCATCGAGGCGGGAATGGTTCTGCAAGGAACTGAAATCAAGGCAATCCGCAACAGCCGGATTAATTTGAAGGACGGCTTTGTCCGAATCCGCAACGGCGAGGCCTTTTTGTACAACGTCCACATCAGCCCTTATGAGCAGGGCAACATTTTTAATCACGATCCTTTGCGAACCCGTAAATTGTTGATGCACCGCAAACAGATTGACCGCTTATATGGAGAAATGAAGCAAGCAGGAATGGCGGTGGTCCCTTTGAAAGTCTATATCAAAGATGGTTATGCCAAAGTATTGATTGGTTTGGCCAAAGGGAAAAAGCAATATGACAAACGGGAAACATTGAAGAGAAAAGACCAAGAACGTCAGATTTCACGAGCTTTGAAGGATCGGGGCTGACAATAGAACAGTCTGAGAATGTCTTGAAGAAAACCAAAAGAAGGGCGGCTGTAAGGGCTGCTACCTGAAATCAACAATTCTTCCTTGAAAAAAGTACAATTTAGAAAACAAGCATTTTCTCTCATCTGCTTCTTATCTAAATTCTTTGTGACCAACCAAGGGCTATTGCTTTATTAAATCAGGCCTTTTTGTTAGCATTTAATCAATAATAGAAGGTCTTTGACTAAAAAAAGATCTTTCTGTTGTGAATATCCAATGTGGGAAATGCCGTCGCGTCATCCAAAAATAGGCAAAAATTTGTGATTGTCTAATTTTCGTGAAAATACTTTGAAATTTTCTTTTCACGGTGGTATGATACCCAGTGGTTACCCGCCTTAAAGCTTTTTTGGCATTATTTACCAAAATATTTTGAGGGATCTTGCAGGAAAAGAGGTGAGGAATTTTGAAAGAAAAATCCTTGATGTTCCAAATCGGTCCAGTCTGGTTCGATGGTACTGTGGTGATCATGACTTTGCTTAGTTGTATTATTGTATTTGCCTTTGTCTTCATATGTACCCGCAACTTGCAATTGAGGCCAAAGGGAAAGCAGAATGTGATCGAATGGTTGATCGATTTTGTGCGGGGCATCTTGAAAGACAATCTTTCGACAAAAGAAGTCAACAACTTTCATTTGCTGTCAGTGACCTTGTTTCTGTTCATTTTCGTTGCAAATGAAATTGGTCTGGTCACTAAGATCGCTGTTGAAAGCGGCGGACAAGAGCTTTCTCTATGGAAGAGTCCCACAGCCGACCCGATCGTTACGATGTCTCTTGCTATGATGATGATCGTCATGACTCATTTCTTCGGGGTCCAAAAATTTGGATTTGGCGGTTACATCAAGAACTCCTTCCTGGAGCCGGTGGCGTTTTTGCTGCCAATCAAGATCATTGAAGAGTTCACCAACGTGATCACGTTGGGGTTACGTCTTTATGGGAATATCTATGCCGGCGAAGTTTTGCTGGGATTAATCGTTACGATGGCCAACGGTTTAGGCTGGTGGTCACTACCGATTGTGATGCCCCTTGAGATGATCTGGATCGGATTCTCACTGTTTATCGGTGCGATCCAAGCTTATGTATTCGTCACTTTGTCCATGGTATTCATGAGCCACAAGGTGGAGTCAGAACACTGATGCATCAAACATTATCAATTTTCACAACTTTAGGAGGAAAAAAATTATGGACTTGAATTCAATCGCAGCAGCAATCGCAGTATTAGGTGCCGCAATCGGTGCCGGTTATGGTAACGGACGCGTTATCTCACAAACTTTGGAATCAATGGCTCGTCAACCTGAGATTGCCGGTCAATTACGTTCAACGATGTTTATCGGGGTTGCCCTGGTAGAAGCTGTGCCAATCTTGGGTATCGTAATTGCTTTTATTCTCGTTTTGATGTAGAAGATTATAAAAGCGAAAAGCAAACGTTACGCGATGGGTGCCTTTCGCTTTTTTACATGCACCTGAACGCAACGTTATCAGCCTAAGTAAAGGAGTACAAGCGTATGCTGAATCATCTGGTACTTGCCGAGATTCAAAACACAACAATCTCGAGCATGGTGGTGGTAACGGGATCGTTTTTGATTCTGTTAATCCTGTTGAAGAAATTCGCATGGGGACCAATCACCGATATAATGAAGAAACGTGAAGATCAGATCGCCAATGATTTAGATTCAGCGGAGCAGTCGCGGCTCAAAGCTGCCAAGATGGAAGAAGAACGTCAACAAAAATTGATGTCTTCGCAATCTGAAGCTGCTGAAATTATTAAAACCGCGAAAGACAGTGGAGAATCCAGCCGTCAAAAGATCTTGGATGAAACTAAAGAAGAGGTTTCCCGTTTGAAGGACAAAGCTCAAGCGGATATCGAAATGCAAAAAGAAACAGCCATGACGTCTGTCAAAGACGACGTCGCTGACCTTTCTTTGCAAATCGCAGCCAAGATTTTGAATAAGGAACTCACTGCCGATGCCCACGAATCATTGATCAACCAATATATCGAAGGTTTGGGTTCACAAAATGAAGCTAAATAAATACACCGTAGGCAAGCGATACGGCAAAGCTCTCTTCGAACTGGCGGCAGAGGAGAATCAGTCGGAAGCGGTCTACAATGATTTATTGAGCCTCCGCAAAATTTACGAAGAGATTCCAGATTTGGGAAACTTGCTTAGTGATGTCCGCTTAGATCTGTCAGCGAAACGACAGTTGTTAGATCAGTTGACAGCACCGTTTTCCGGGATTATGAAGAACTTCCTGCTAGTGGTCAATCGCTACAATCGTCTGGCGGATTTGCCGTTGATCATCGACGAATTCGAACGTCGTTACGATGAAGAACAAGGCTTGATTTTAGGTCAGGTGACAACAGCTGTCCCTATGACTAATCAGCAAAAGAGCCGTTTGGAAGCGTCGATTGCCAAACGACTGGGATATGAAACTGCGCAGTTGACCGAAAAAGTTGATCCTGCTATTGTCGGCGGCGTGATCGTCGAAGTTCAGGATCGGGTAATTGACGGTAGTGTTGCGACCCAGTTGACAAAACTGCGGGAATTATTGAAGTAGAAGCTCGTCGGCATTGGCCTAGTCAATGCTGTCCAGCACATTAGTAAAGAGGTGAATCGAATGGCCATCAAAGCTGAAGAAATCAGCGCTTTGATCAAAGAACAGATCAAAAATTACCAAAGTGAGCTTTCAGTTGAAGAAGTCGGCACTGTCACCTATGTTGGGGACGGTATCGCGCGGGCTCACGGTTTGGAAAATGCCATGAGTGGTGAGCTGTTGGAATTCTCCAACGGTGCATTCGGTATGGCGCAAAACTTGGAAACAAATGACGTCGGGATTATCATCCTGGGGGATTTCGAAACCATTCGTGAAGGTGACAAAGTTAAACGTACTGGTAAAATCATGGAAGTTCCTGTTGGGGACGCTATGATTGGTCGTGTCGTCAATCCTTTGGGGCAACCCATCGATGGTTTAGGTCCAATCAATACGACTAAATTCCGACCAGTAGAAGCGATGGCACCGGGAGTTATGCAGCGTAAATCAGTTTCTGAACCGATGCAGACCGGCTTGAAGGCCATCGATGCCTTGGTTCCAATCGGCCGCGGCCAACGGGAACTGGTTATCGGTGACCGGAAAACCGGGAAAACTTCAATTGCTATCGATGCGATCATCAACCAAAAAGGTCAAGACATGATCTGTATTTATGTAGCGATTGGTCAAAAAGACTCAACTGTCCGGGCACAGGTGGAAACACTGCGGAAATTTGGCGCATTGGATTACACGATTGTCGTTTCAGCTGGGGCTTCTCAGCCAGCACCAATGTTGTACATCGCACCTTATGCAGGTACAGCAATGGGTGAAGAATTCATGTACAACGGCAAACATGTATTGATCGTCTTTGATGACTTGTCCAAACAGGCGGTTGCTTATCGTGAATTGTCACTGCTTTTGCGCCGGCCACCCGGTCGTGAAGCCTACCCAGGGGATGTCTTCTATCTGCATTCTCGCTTATTGGAACGGGCTGCTAAGTTATCCGATGAATTAGGCGGCGGTTCTATGACTGCACTGCCATTTGTTGAAACCCAAGCCGGTGATATTTCGGCTTATATCCCAACCAACGTTATCTCCATCACTGATGGTCAGATTTTCTTGGAAAGCGACCTGTTTTATGCTGGTACGCGTCCAGCGATTGATGCTGGGTTGTCAGTTTCCCGTGTTGGGGGTTCTGCTCAAATCAAAGCGATGAAAAAAGTTGCCGGCACGCTGCGGCTGGATTTGGCCAGCTACCGGGAACTGGAAGCCTTCACTCAATTTGGTTCTGATTTAGACCAGGCGACGCAAGCAAAATTAAACCGCGGTCGTCGAACTGTTGAAGTATTGAAGCAAAAACTGCACAATCCGTTGGCAGTAGAAAAACAAGTTGTGATTTTATATGCCTTAACTCACGGCTTTATCGACAGTATCCCAGTGGGCAAAGTCTTGGACTTCCAAGAGTTTTTGTTTGAACAAATTGAAGCGAGTCACGATGACTTGTTTGAAACCATCCGGACCACTAAGGACTTGCCGGATGCACAAGAGTTGGATGCAGCAATCAAAGAAGCCAAAGACTTATTTATGGCTTCCAATAGCCGCACTGCAACACCACAAGAAAAATTGAAGACGATGGAAGAAGACCGTTCTTAATTTTTTCGGGAACTAAGACTTTACTTTAGTACAAGAAAGGATGATCGGACATGGGTGCTTCCTTGAATGAGATCAAGCAACGCATCGCTTCTACGAAAAAAACCAGTCAGATCACCAATGCGATGCAGATGGTATCTGCCGCAAAACTGACCAAATCTGAAAGTCATTCAAAACACTTTCAGATTTATGCTCAGAAAGTACGAGAAGTGGTCACTCATATGACAGCACAAGAGTTGACAGACATCTACACCAACAATGTGCAAGACGGCGTCAACTACAATAGTATGCTTATCAGTCGCCCAGTGAAAAAAACCGGCTATATCGTCATCACTTCTGATGGCGGACTGGTGGGCGGATATAACAGCTCTATTTTGAAACAGATGATGACGATGCTCCAAGACGATCACACATCACAAGAGGACTATGTGATGATTGCCATCGGAGCGACGGGTGCAGATTTTTTCAAGGCTCGAGGCATCAATCTTGCATACGAGCTGCGTAATTTGTCAGATCAACCTGGCTTTGAAGAAGTACGGAAGATTGTGACGATGGCAACGACGATGTATCAAAATGAAGTTTTTGATGAGCTGTACGTATGTTATAACCACCATATCAACTCTCTGACCAGTCAATTCCGCGTGGAAAAGATGCTGCCTATCACCGACTTGGATCCTGACGAAGCCGAAAGCTACGAACAGGAGTACTTGTTTGAGCCTTCGAAAGAAGCAATTTTAGATCAACTGTTACCGCAATACGCGGAAAGCTTGATTTACGGAGCAATCGTGGATGCCAAAACGGCAGAACATGCTGCCGGAATGACTGCCATGAAGACAGCCACCGACAACGCTCGTAATATTATCGGCGACTTGACGATCTCTTACAATCGAGCTCGCCAAGGTGCGATTACACAAGAAATCACCGAAATTGTTGCCGGGGCAGCAGCTCTGGAATGATTACGAAATAACCGGTGCTGACAAACTGTCGTGTGTTGGCAGTCGGTTCGCTCCGACAATTACAACACACAACCGTTTCAGAGAAAGAGAATACGTGGCTCATTGGGGGAGTCTTCCCCAGTGAAACGACGATTTTCAAGAGCTTGAAACGAGCGCTCTCAGCACACGAAGCAAGGAGGAAAACACATGAGTTCAGGCAAGATTGTTCAGGTCATCGGTCCCGTTGTCGACGTGGAATTCTCGTTGGATCAATCATTACCGGATATCAATAACGCCCTTGTGGTGTACCGCAACGATGAACAAAAAAGCAAGATCGTTTTGGAAGCAGCTTTGGAGCTGGGTGACGGTGTCATTCGGACCATTGCCATGGAATCAACAGACGGTCTGCAACGGGGAATGGAGGTTGTCGATACCGGCAGCTCTATCTCCGTACCAGTTGGACAAGACACCCTAGGTCGTGTGTTCAACGTTTTAGGTGACACAATCGATATGGAGGCACCTTTTGCCAAAGATGCCGAACGTAGCAGTATCCATAAAAGTGCACCAGCCTTTGATGAATTGTCTACCAGTACTGAAATCCTGGAAACTGGGATCAAAGTTATCGACTTGTTGGCCCCTTATTTAAAAGGTGGTAAAGTCGGACTGTTCGGTGGTGCCGGTGTTGGTAAAACCGTCTTGATCCAAGAATTGATTCACAATATCGCCCAAGAACATGGCGGTATTTCAGTCTTCACCGGTGTCGGCGAACGTACCCGTGAAGGGAATGACCTGTATTACGAAATGAAAGATTCAGGCGTTATCGAGAAGACAGCCATGGTGTTTGGTCAGATGAATGAGCCGCCTGGTGCCCGGATGCGGGTGGCCCTGACAGGCTTGACAATCGCAGAATATTTCCGTGATGAAGCCGGCCAAGACGTGCTGTTGTTTATTGATAATATTTTCCGTTTTACTCAAGCGGGTTCCGAAGTATCCGCTCTGTTAGGACGGATGCCGTCAGCCGTGGGTTATCAACCAACATTGGCGACAGAAATGGGTCAATTGCAAGAACGTATTACGTCGACTAAGAAGGGTTCTATTACTTCAATTCAAGCGATCTATGTTCCTGCCGATGACTATACTGACCCGGCGCCGGCAACAGCTTTCGCCCATTTGGATGCGACTACCAACTTGGAACGTAAATTGACCGAACAAGGGATTTATCCTGCGGTGGATCCGTTGGCATCTTCTTCAAGTGCTTTGGCACCTGAAATTGTCGGCGAAGAACACTACCAGGTTGCGACAGAAGTCCAACACGTTTTGCAACGCTACCGTGAACTGCAAGACATCATCGCCATTTTGGGGATGGATGAATTGTCAGATGAAGAAAAAGTGCTGGTTGCCCGGGCTCGCCGGATCCAGTTCTTCTTGTCGCAAAACTTCCATGTCGCTGAACAATTTACTGGCCTGCCGGGTTCATATGTTCCAGTTGAAGAAACCATCAAGGGCTTCCGCGAAATCCTTGAAGGCAAATATGACGACCTTCCTGAAGAAGCCTTCCGTAGTGTTGGACGAATCGAAGAAGTCGCTGAAAAAGCGAAAAAACTGGGATATTAGCAGCTGACGGCTTGAACTAGCTGTGCAGTCAGAAAGAGGTGGCCCATGGAAGAAAGATATTTGACCGTAAACGTGGTAACACCTGATGGTCTGGTGTATGAACACCATGCGCGGATCGTCGTTGCGAAAACACTCAGTGGTGAAATCGGAATTATGGCGCGGCATGCACCAATCATCGCGCCTTTGGCAATCGATGAGGTCCGTGTAAAACGGGTAGATTCCGATACCCACGTTGACTGGATTGCAGTCAATGGGGGGATCATGGAAGTGCGTGACGATGTTGTTTCGATCATTGCTGACAGTGCCGAACGAGAACGAGATATCGATGTTTCTCGTGCCGAACGGGCAAAGATCAGAGCAGAGAAGATGATCGAAGAAGCCAAACAGTCAGACGATGTCGACCAGTTGCGACGGGCAACAGTTGCATTGCATCGTGCCATCAATCGGATCAATGTATCCAAACACGGTTAATCTGCAATAAATCGAGGATCGCCGGATTTTTTCCGGCGGTTTTTTATTTTGAACGAAGAGGATTTTTGAAGAAGAGCAGTAAAACAACTGCTTCGAAGAGCCTCCCAAGCAAGTAATGATTGGTTTGAACGTGTCTGAAACCGGTTAAACTCTTTTTCCAATCAATCGATGTCAGAAAAAATCTTAAACAACAATTAATAAAAACTTTAGATTCTCTAGTGAACGAAAGACCTGCTGATTCGATGAACCCAGAATGCTTGAAGATTTGAAAAAAATTTACATAAATCTGATGATAATTGTTTCAAATAAATGACAGAAGCCGGTAGAATGAGGAGAAGACTTTTAAAAAACCGTTGAAAGTTTTCAGGCGAGGAAAGTAATTTTTCATTCTGACGTATTTATGGTAGTATCTACGTATTGAGTTTTTTTGAAAGCAGGGGTGCTATGGCGTTCTATGGAATTGATGCGATGTTACGGATCGTAAGTCATTTCGCATTTATTTATCTCGCATTTTGGAGTCTGAAGGCGATTCGGTTGGATACTTTTTTTCGGTCGTACCACACTCCTCAAGTTCGGTTACTCCTGTCATTGGTAGCTATCGTCATTGGCTATCAGGCCAGTTCTTTCTTTTTGGAGATTTTGGCTCTGTGCAGAAACCTCTTTTTGACATTTAATAATTGAAAAATAAAATGGTACTAATTTTATCGGTATATGGTATAATAGTACAGATTTTGGGCTTTTTTTCATGCTCAAAGCTATTTCTGGAGGGAAAATTATGGAAGAGATCATCGTCCACGGTGGTAATCAATTAAAAGGTACAGTTAAAATCGAAGGAGCCAAGAATGCAGTACTTCCGATTTTAGCAGCAACATTGTTGGCTGAAGAAGGCGTTACAACCCTTAAAAATGTACCAATCCTGTCAGATGTCTTGACGATGAACGAAGTAATTCGTCAGCTGAATGTAGCTGTCGATTTTGATCAAGCAATGAATCAAGTAACTATCGATGCTTCAAAGCCTTTGAAGGAAGAAGCACCTTATGAATTGGTGAGTCAAATGCGGGCGTCTATCGTTGTTATGGGACCACTGTTGGCCCGCAATGGTCATGCAAAAGTTGCTATGCCTGGTGGCTGTGCAATCGGTAAGCGACCGATAGACTTGCATTTGAAAGGTTTTGCAGCATTGGGAGCAACCATCCATCAACGAGATGGCTACATTGAGGCAATCGCTGAAAATGGTCTGCAAGGCAATACTGTCTACTTAGATTTCCCAAGTGTCGGTGCGACTCAAAATATCATGATGGCGGCCGTCAAAGCCAAAGGGACAACGATCATTGAAAACGTGGCTCGTGAACCGGAAATTGTCGACTTGGCAAACATCCTGAACAAAATGGGAGCATCTGTCCACGGTGCAGGTACTGAGACAATGCGAATTGAAGGTGTGGATCATCTTCATGCGGTTAATCACTCCATTGTTCAAGACCGTATCGAAGCGGGTACTTTTATGGTGGCAGCTGCTATGACACAAGGTGACGTCTTGATTTTGGATGCGATTAGCGAACACAACCGCCCATTGATTTCTAAATTGACAGAAATGGGTGCCAAAATCACTGAAGAAGCAGACGGACTCCGAGTAGTAGGCCCAGCTGTATTGAAACCAACGGATGTCAAAACCATGCCTCACCCTGGCTTCCCAACAGATATGCAAGCACAAATGACTGCGATTCAAATGTTGGCCCAAGGAACGAGCATTGTTACCGAAACAGTCTTTGAAAATCGTTTCCAACATTTAGAAGAAATGCGCCGCATGAACGCCCATGTTAAGATTGATGGCAGTGTAGCTGTCATTGAAGGGGGTCATCAAATGCAAGGTGCACTGGTTTATGCAACAGATTTGCGAGCGGCTGCAGCATTGATTTTGGTAGGTTTGACTGCGACTGGTATCACTCGTGTTCGTAACTTGAAATATCTTGATCGTGGCTACTATAAATTCCATGAAAAACTGCAAAAATTAGGGGCATCAGTTGAACGTGTTGATAGTCAGTCAGTTTCCGATAAAAAGTCAGCAGTAACTGCGTAAGCTTATCCTACGTAATAATAGAAATTGAAAGCTGTTCATTAAAAGAAAGGGGAAATTAGACCTATGCGGTTGAACCGTTACATTTTGACGACATTGGTGAAGATCTTAATCGTGATCTTATTGGCTATGGGTATGTTTATACTCGGGACCATGATCGGCTACGGTGGGATCGGCGGCGGTATGCCGTTAAAGGTGTTCTACCTAGGTTTATGGACCCACATTCTTGAATTCATCAAATAATAATGAAAAGAAGCCACCGCTACTTGCGGAAAAAGGCTTCTTTTTTTTTGCTTATACCAGCAGCTGTTTGTCTCTTTCAGCTTGCTACACTGCTGTAAATGACTAGACTTTTTTGAATTTGGCAATAAAGACTTCCAGCTCTATCAGTTCGTTTCCGTTGCTTTTAGGATTTAATAAAAAGTTTTTCAAAACGCCAACTACGCCATTTGCGATAAAGATGGCTTCGGTTTGGCTGCTGCTGGCATTGGCCAATTCACTTTTCAATAAGTACCGCACGAGATAAGAACTAAACACATCTTGTGTGTCGGCTTTTATAAGAAGACTAAAACGGTTTTTGTGCTCTGTTAAGTAGGCAAAGGTGGCAGTCAATGGTTGGGAAGTGTCCTCGCTTGTTTGACAATAGGTAATCAAGGTGTCGATCTCTGTTTGGATAACTCTTTCCAACAAGTCAAACTTGTCGAGATAATTCAAATAGAAGGTCCCGCGATTGATATCAGCCAGCTCACAAAGCTGACTAACTGTTATTGTGGCAAAGTCGCTTTTTTGCAGCTGGGACAAAAGTGCTTGTGTAATGGCCGCTTGTGTTTTTCGCTTTCTTCGATCCATAGGAAGGATAGCTCCTAACAATTTCATTTTTTTGTTGGTTACTCAACAGCTTCGTCTTTTTGTTGATTGTAGTGCCAGTTGTTCTTCCTTACTATAATGTACGAATGAATAGTAATCAACACCTGTTGAGAAAAGGAGAACGAGATGCGAATTTTAATTTATGGTGCAGGCATTCAGGGAAGCTATTTAGCCTCTGTTTTGGCACAGAATATTGAAAATGAGGTGACGCTATTAGCGCGTAATCAACGTAAAAGCGATTTAGAGGCGCAGGGATTGGTTTTGTATCATCAATTGCAGCGTAAAACGACGCGACAGCGAATCAACGTGATTGAAGAGTTGAAAAGCCAAGATTTCTATGATCTCGTTTTTGTCACGATGAAATACAGTGATTTTAACACGGTCCTGCCCATTTTAGCCGGTAATGCCAGTCAACACATTATCTTTGTAGGCAATCAGATGGATACAACTGGTTTAGCGACAGCCTTAAAAGCACAAAGCCAGTCGAAAAAGAACATTGCGTTTGGCTTTCAAACGACCGGTGGCATACGACGCGCTGGGAAGATTGCGATTTTACGATTTGGGACAGGCGGTTTAAAAGTCAGTCAGCCCTCTTCAGCAGCAATTGAACCCATACTAGCAGCAGCGTTTGCTACGACAGCTTTTAAATGGAAAATTGATTCAGAGCTTGATCAGTGGTTGAAAAGTCATGGTGGTTTTGTGATGATCTTAAACAGCTTGGACTATTTGTTCCAGCAAAATGATTATTCAAAAGAAGAGAAAGAGAAAATCATGCGCCTGGCTGCCGCTGCTTATCCAGAAATGTTTCGGATCTTGACTCAAAATGGGTATTCTGTCACACCTAGTTGGTTTCTGAAGCTATTTGGCAAGGCAAATAGCGCTTACCGGATACTACGAGGCCTCTATGGAACCCCAATCTTAAAAATGCAACAAGGGGATTTTGCTGAGATTGTAGCGCTGTATACCGCTTTTGATGAATTCAAACAAAAAAAATACCTGAATCTTCCAAACTATGAAAAACTGCGGCAATTGGCGCTAGCTGCTTATGAAAAAGATGGGGGAATCACGACTAAATCATTAAAATAGCTGTTTAAGGCTAGTTTCATTGGAGCATAGAAAGGACAATTCTGGTCTTCACCCGAGTATTTTTTTGTTGCCGCTTTAAAAAATCTCTTCTGGCTGGTTTACCTGCTCGGATTATTCTGGCGACAGAAAGTCAATTATGGACTATGCCAGACTGAATTAATTGTTACTGTTTTGTAATATTGGCCTATTTTAGCTGAAAAAGTACAATGATTTCCGAGTTTTTTATCGGATTTTCAAGAATCCATCTGTTGTAAGAGGTGGGAATCCAATTATCATTTTAATTTAATCTTTTTAGAAGAGATTCCTGTTGTATCAGGCTCTTTTAACGATTCGGCTTTTAGTTAAAATTAAATTACACAGAGTTTATTTCATTTGTAACGAAAAATGAAGCGTTTTCTATTTTTGTGTCAAAGAGCCTTAACAGGACTGTAACCAAAGGGGGGAGACCCCGTGATAAGATACCCTTCGTGAGCTACTTAGGAGGGAAAACGACTTTATGAATACTCGTTTATGGCCATTGATTGGTGCAACTGCTGTCTTGGCATTTGGAAGTCTGTTACCAGTATATGCAAATGAAAACCAACCGGAAGAAGCGACGATTGATACACAAATCGTTGCAAAAGATACGGTAATGAATTTGTCTACGTCACTTGCTGAAGTCAGCAAAGACAATCAAGCAGTGACACTTGTGAGAAAAGATATTGCTGCCAAGGAAAAGGCAGCCAAAGAAAAAGCGGCTCGTGAAAAAGCCGCCAAAGAGAAGGCCGCAAAAGAAAAAGCAGCGAAAGAAAAAGCAGCAAAAGAAGCAGCTGAAAAAGCCGCTAAAGAAAAGGCTGAACAGGAAGCAGCTGAACAAGCGGCAGCCGAACAAGCCGCTGCACAAGAAGCAACGAGTGCAGCGCCAAGTGGTGGCCGGACACTTATTATGGAATCCACCGCGTATAGTTCCGATCCTGCTGATGCGTTAGGTGGCGGTACTGTTACTGCTACTGGGCAAAACCTGTTGAGCAATCCGATTGCAGTGGCAGTGGATCCGAGTGTGATTCCGTTGGGCACACGGCTCTACGTTGAAGGCTATGGTGAAGCTTATGCCGTAGATACAGGTAGCGCAATCAAAGGCAATATTATCGATGTACACTTTTCTACCGCTGACCAATGTTATGCTTGGGGCCGGCGTCAGGTTCAAGTGACGATTTTAGGCTGATAATGACAATATGACCGGGATAAATAGTTGAGTCCCCGTCCTACGAACCGAACAATACCAAACGTGAGGCCCCAAAAAAGCCGACGATCTTCCATTAAAAACACTGGAAGATCGTCGGCTTTTCATTGCTAAAAATTTTAAATGCTGACTTCTCTTGACACGGATGGTCATGTTCTCTCTTCGGACTAAAACATGGATAGGGTCACAACTTTTCCTCATCCGTATACTTTTTATTCATTGCGATTAAACATCCGCTGTTTAGCACTTGGAAATTACTTGGGGCACATTCCTTTTGCATTCAAAAGATAGCTGTTTCGGCTAAGCGATGGGTGAAAATGAGTTGTTTCCTTGTTTTTTAGTTGGAAAGAAGCTATGATTTGAAAAACAATAAAAGAAGGGATTCACCTTATGAAACGTCTGTTAATTGGTATGGTACGGGGCTACCAACGCTTTATTTCACCTTTGTTTCCTCCTAGCTGCCGTTATTATCCTACGTGTTCCAGTTATATGATTCAGGCGATCCAAGTCCACGGGGCTATAAAAGGGTTGTTGATGGGCATAGCGCGGATTCTTCGGTGCCACCCCTTTGTCAAAGGTGGTATCGATTATGTTCCCCGCAAGTTTTCCTTGAAACGCAATACTGTGGATAAGGAACGACCGATATATACTTATCGAAAAGGAGCACCTGCCAAATGAAGCTGAAAATCTCAGAAATCGATCCGCAACAGCAAAAGGAACTGCTGCCCTGGTCGTTACTTTTAGATGCTGATCCTGATCGGCAGCTGGTCGCGAGTTATCTGGAGCGCAGCCGGGTGCTGATTGCGTGGGAAGAGAAGGCTGAGGCGCTATCTCTTCTGACTGCTTCCGGGGCTGTGGGTGTTACCGTTTTTGAAGAACGAGCTGAGGAATTTGAGATTTTAAACGTTGCGGTTGCTCAACAGTTTCAAAATCAGGGGATCGGCAGTCGCCTGTTAGATGAGTGTCTGTCACTGACAACGGCGCAAGCACCGCAAAAGCCTGTTCTAATCAAGACTGGGGATTTGACTTCGCCAGCGCTTTCCTTGTATCAAAAAAAGGGCTTTCGCCAAATTGCGGTGGTTAAAGACTACTTTATCCAGCACTATGCAGAACCGATTTATGAAGAGGGCGTTCGCTTGAGAAATCAAGTAATCCTGCAGCGAAGAGGAAGTTAATTCTCCTTGATGCAGAACAAAATGCCGCTGTGAGCCATCCTGATGTCTCTTAGACTGTCTTGCGGCAAACCCGCCGACTTAGAAATAATAAGGAAACGATAAACATGAAAGCTGCTGCAATTTTTTGCGGCAGCTTTTTTGATGATCGTAAATTCTTTTAAGAAGCTGAGACTTACAATAGCCGCGTTTTCAGAGTGTTGGTGTTGTAAGAAGAGAGCTGTCAAAGCTGGCGCTGAAAAGCTGCTGTTTGGGAGCAGTTGAGGTATTATTTTTCATCTCGTTTTTATTATGATAAAATATTTATAATAAAATGAGCTTATATTAATAAAACATTCTCTTCAGAAATAATCGAATTTTCTGAATATTGTATTGACTTGTCATGAAAGTTTCAGTATATTAAAAAGCATACTTGGAGAGAAGCTCTATTATAATTATTAAGAAAATGGAGGAAATGGGATGAAAAAGAAATTGGCGTTTTTGTTTACCGGTATGCTGCTGTTGTCTGCCTGTAGCGCGGCACCGAAAGGATCAGGCTCTGATACGTCGGGCTCGACTGGTAGTGGCAATACTTCCGGTGATACGATCAAGTTGGGGATGAATATGGAATTGTCCGGTGCAGTCGCTGCATACGGCAACCAAGAAAAAGAAGGCATCGAGATGGCGGTAGAAGAGATCAATGCTGCCGGCGGAATCGATGGGAAAAAGATCGAACTAATCACCAAAGACAATAAATCGGACAGTACAGAAGCAGTCTCAGTAACTACCAGCTTGACTACAAAAGATGGTGTCGTTGCGATTGTTGGGCCGGCAACTTCTGGGGCAGTCAAAGCGTCTCTGCCGACTACGACTAAAGTCAAAGTACCTTTGGTGACACCTTCTGGGACGGATGACTCTATTACAGTTCAAAATGGCAAAGTACAAGAATATGCTTTTCGGACTTGTTTCCAAGATAGTTTCCAAGGAAAAGTACTGGCAATCTATGCCCATGAAACGCTGAAAACGGATAAAGCAGCGATTTTGGGAGATAATTCCAGCGACTATGCCAAGGGACTGACCAAAGCTTTCAAAGATGCCTATGAAGGAGAAATCGTCGCCGAAGAGAATTTTACCAAAGGAGACAAGGACTTCCAGGCGGTGCTCACCAAGATCAAAGATAAAGACTTCAATGTTTTGTATCTGCCAGGTTATTATGAAGAAACTGGTTTGATTACCAAACAAGCCCGTGAAATGGGTATCGATGTGCCAATCCTGGGGCCAGATGGATTTTCTGATCCGAAATATGTTGAAATCGCCGGTAAAGAGAATGTGAATCAAGTCTATTACGCTTCTCATTTCTCCACCAAAGTTGATACCAGCGAAAAGGCAAAAACCTTTATCGAGGCTTTCAAAAAGAAATATGACAAAGAACCGTCGTCTTTCAATGCCCTTAGCTACGATGCTGTTTATATGGTAAAACAAGCCATCGAAGATCAAGGGTCCGCTGATTCAGCAGCCATCACAAAAGGGTTGTCAGAGCTGAAAGATTTCGAAGGTGTAACCGGAACAATGACCATCGATAAAGAACACAATCCGGAAAAATCTGCTGTTGTATTGGGTATGCAAAACGGTGAGGAAACAACTGCCGACGTGGTTAATCCTTGATAAATACAGATTGCAAAGGTGGAGCGTCCGTAACGGGCGTTCCTCCTTTTAGGCTTTGAATGAAAGGGCAGTGACGCTATGGAAATGATCGTACAGCAACTGGTGAATGGGCTATTTCTAGGTTCAATCTATGCTTTGTTGGCATTGGGCTACACGATGGTTTACGGGATTATCAAGCTAATCAACTTCGCACATGGTGAAGTCTACATGATTGGTAGTTTTATCGGCTATTTTATTTTGAATTATAACGCGAAAATCGGCTTCTTTCCGGCGATGCTCATTGCGATGGCTGCCTGTGCCTGTCTGGGAGTTGTGATCGAATTTTTGGCATACCGGCCGCTGCGTAAGGCGACACGGATTTCTGCCTTGATTACAGCCATCGGAGTTAGCTATTTGCTACAGAATTTGATGACCTATTTCTTTAAATCGGATGCACGGCCGTTTCCGCAGGTTATTGCACTGAAAACCTATGATTTAGGTATCCTTAAAGTCAGCAATATCCAGCTGATTATTTTATTTGTTTCTCTGCTTTTGATGGTTCTATTGCAACTGATTATTCAAAAGACCAAGATGGGAAAAGCGATGCGGGCTGTCTCAGTGGATGGCGATGCCGCCCAATTGATGGGGATTAATGTCAACCGAACGATTTCCTTCACCTTTGCCATCGGTTCTGCGCTGGCGGCTGCTGGTGGGATGTTGATTGGCTTGTATTACAACTCTATCGATCCTATGATGGGGGTTGCGCCGGGGTTGAAGTCCTTTGTCGCTGCGGTATTGGGAGGAATCGGGATCATTCCTGGTGCGGCACTAGGGGGATTTGTTATCGGGCTGATTGAGACTATTGCCACAGCGTTGGGCTTTTCAGCTTTCAAAGATGCCTTGGTATATCTGGTTTTAATCATCATTTTGCTGGTACGTCCAGCAGGTATATTGGGTAAGAATGTCAAAGAGAAAGTGTAGGTGGCAGTCATGAAAAAGACATTAAAATACAATCTAATCTGGCTGGCACTGATCGTCGGCTGTTACTTTATTTTATTTATGCTCTACAATCTGGGAATCATTGATCTGTTTTTGGACAATGCCATCGTCAATATTGGAATCAATGTGATCTTGGCGGTAGGATTGAATTTGATCATTGGTTATTCCGGTCAATTTTCATTGGGACATGCAGGATTTATGGCTATTGGTGCCTATGCGGGCGCAATTTTGGGTATGCAACTGCCCACATATGGTGGCTTCTTTTTGGGCATGCTGGCCGGCGTCGTAATTTCCGGCGTTGTTGCATTGGCCGTTGGGATACCAACGTTGCGGTTGAAGGGAGATTATCTGGCGATTGCCACTTTGGGAGTTGCTGAAATCATTCGTATTTTGATTGTCAACATGGACGGAATCACTAATGGACCGGCAGGGATTTTTGGAATTCCGCAATATACGACATGGGAAATGGTCTTTGCCTTTGCTGCATTGACGATTCTGATTGTGGTGAACTTTATTCACAGTGGGCCGGGACGAGCGGTTCTGTCAGTTCGAGAAGATGAAATTGCAGCGGAATCCATGGGTGTTAACACTACAAAATACAAGGTAATGGCTTTTGTGATTGGGGCCATGACTGCCAGTGTGGCGGGCACCTTGTTCGCCGGTTATAAGCAGTCAGTTTTTCCCGGTGACTATGGCTTTATGAAATCAGTGGATATTCTGATTATTGTGGTATTCGGTGGCATGGGTTCGACTACCGGTGCTGTTTTGGCAGCAATTGTGCTGGGGGTAATGAACACGTTGTTGCAAGATACCGGCTCTCTTAGAATGATTATCTATGCGCTGGCTTTAATCGTAATTATGATCTTCAAACCTGGAGGACTCTTAGGTACTTGGGAATTTTCCGTAAAAAGGCTCTTCCATAAATTTACTAAGAAAGGAGCGGATGCAGATGCCTCTGTTGACCGTTAAAAATCTGACGAAAAACTTCGGCGGCCTGGCAGCCGTCTCCCATGTGAATCTAGAACTGGACACAAACGAGTTGGTTGGACTGATTGGACCAAATGGCGCCGGTAAGACGACGCTATTTAATCTATTGACTGGCGTATATGAGCCTTCCAGTGGGGATGTCTTGTTTTATAATCAAGGAAAAGAAGAACGACTCAATGGCATGAAACCTTATAAAGTAGCTACTGCCGGATTATCCCGTACCTTTCAAAATATTCGTCTCTTTAAAGAGCTGACTGTGATGGACAATGTCTTGATTGCCATGAATGCCAAGCATAAAGAAGGTTTTTTCAGTAGTATTCTGCGTCTGCCGAAGTTTTATAAAACAGAGGCGAATTTGCGGCAAAAAGCGCTGGAATTGTTGGCAATTTTTGGCTTGGAAAATAAAGGAGAGACCTTGGCAAAGAATCTTCCTTATGGGGAACAGCGGCGTCTGGAAATCGTACGGGCATTGGCAACCGATCCCAAACTGTTGTTTTTGGATGAACCTGCAGCGGGAATGAATCCACAAGAAACTGCCGATTTGACACAGCTGATTCGCAAGGTCCAAAAAGATTTCCAGATTACTATCCTGTTGATTGAACACGATATGAGTCTGGTGATGGAAGTTTGCCAACGAATCTATGTTTTGGAATACGGGCAATTAATTGCTCACGGGACGCCAGATGAGATCAAAAACAATTCTCGAGTTATCGAGGCGTATTTGGGAGGCGAGATGTGATGTTGAAAATTCAAAATCTAGCCGTTCATTATGGTATGATTCAGGCGGTCCACGACGTTTCCTTTGAAGTCAACCAAGGTGAAATCGTGACCTTGATTGGTGCGAATGGTGCCGGCAAAACAACAATTCTGCGAACAATTTCCGGACTAATTCGACCTTCACAAGGATCGATTACTTTTGAAGACAATGAAATCACCAAGACAGCACCGCAAAAAATTGTAGCTAACGGGTTGTCACAAGTCCCAGAAGGCAGGCATGTTTTTTCCGGCCTATCGGTGATGGAGAACCTGGAGATGGGGGCGTATCTGCGAAAAGACGGGGAGATAAAGACAGATTACGAGCAGGTATTCCAAAAATTTCCCGTCTTGAAAGAGCGGAAAAATCAAGATGCAGCCACATTGTCCGGCGGCGAACAACAAATGTTAGCCATGGGACGGGCCCTCATGTCTAAGCCCAAACTATTATTGTTGGATGAACCATCGATGGGATTGGCACCAATTTTCATCAAGGAAATTTTTTCTATTATTCAGGAAATCAATCAACAAGGAACAACAATCTTGTTGATCGAGCAAAATGCCAAAATGGCATTGTCAGTGGCTGACCGCGGATATGTGTTAGAAACAGGAAAAGTCGTGCTTTCTGGTACCGGACAGGAGCTATTGGAATCTGAAGAAGTCAAGAAAGCTTATTTAGGAGGGTAAACCATGAGCGTACGTGATTTTATGACTAAAAATGTGATCGCCGTCAGTCCCACAACACCGATTTTCGATGCGGTAGATCTGATGAAAAAAAACGACATCCACCGGCTGCCAGTTTTGAAAAACGATAAGTTAGTCGGGTTGATTACAGAGGGGATCATCGCAGAAGCCATGCCCTCAAAAGCGACCAGCCTGAGTGTCTATGAAGCCAACTATTTGCTAAACAAAACAACGGTGGCTGACGTTATGGAAAAAAAGGTGCTAACAATTGCACCGGATGATCTTTTGGAAGATGCGATTTATCGCATGCGTCAAAATAATGTAGGGGTTCTGCCTGTGCTGGAGAAAGATCAGTTGGTGGGGATGATTACCAATAACGATATTTTTGATGCTTTTCTCAAAATCACCGGCTACAATGATGGCGGAGCTCGTGTCAGCCTACAGATTACTGAAGATCACAAGGGAATTTTGGCAGATATTGCCCGGCTGCTTTCTGACAATGATCTGAGCATATTGACAATTGTTGTTAATCGCATGGAACTGACCACCATTGTCGAGATTCAAGTCGAATCTCGCAATACCGAAAAGATTCGGGAATTACTCACTGGTGCCGGGTATTTGGTGATTGATGTAGTATTGACCAAAGGCTGAGGTTAAAATATTGAAGGAAACGACAGAAGACTTCGAAAAAATGAAGGCTTCTGTTTTTTGTTTCGTGCCCGACAAAAGATTGCTACAATAAGAGTAAACTCAATAAGTTAAACTGGAGAAAATCGTCGCCTGCGGGGTGTCTGCTGAGGAAAAACCGACAATCAGCAAGGGCTGCACCTCTCTGTTGCGGCAACAAAAGCTGGCGCAGCAAATTGGTGCGACGAATTTTTTGGTATCTGTCATCGAAAGGAGGTAGTCTGATGCTGACGATAGGAAGTCGTCTAAAATCATTGCGGCAGCAAAGAGGCTGGTCACAACTAGAGGTTGCAGAAAAGCTGCGAATTTCTCGCCAAAGTATTTCAAAATGGGAGCTGGATAAGAGTTTACCGGATGTTGGAATGCTAAAAGAGTTAGCGATGCTCTATGACTTTTCTCTAGACGAGCTGCTGCAGCTACAGGAGGAACGTATCATGGCATTGAACAACTTGAAAACAGAAGAGCTGGTTGCAGACAGCGGGAAAATTTTATGTCGAGATCAGGCACCTACTCAAGAGCAGCAAGATTTTCTGGCAACTGAAATTTTTGAACCCATTGCCACCAAACTTTTGCCGGAAAAGATTTTGTGGCAGACAGTTTTGCTAGCAGTACCAGTGGGCGTGAGCAGTAATTTATCCAGTGACAAGGCAGTGACAAAAAAAGCGACCCACAGCTATCAAAAACTTTTCGACTACGATAATGGCATCTATTTGTTTATGACTGAGAGCGGTTTGTGGCGAACGACAGCAGTGGACTGGCTCGAGACAAGCAAACTGATTGGCGTGCCGTTTTCAGCGATGGATGTGTTGGTCATTGCTCCTTTCTTTGAGGCAAGACTCAAACAGGGAAACTTACCGGGGCTTTTCTATGGGAAAACAGATGGGGGATATGACATGCTGGCTATCAGTAAGCAAGCCTCAGAAAATTTGGCGCGCCTCTTAAAAGTGTTAGATCCCAAACAGCACCTTTATCATTCTTATCAAAATCATTCAACCACAGAGATCCTCAAGCTGTGGCGTAAAAAGAAACGACTGCCAACGGAATAGCGAAAAGCAGTAAAGAAAAGCAGTAAAGAAAAGCGTAAACGACGGGAATTTTGAGGAAAGCGAAAGAGAATTTTTCGTAAGAACAACAATGATCACAGAAGGAGGGTACGTATATGAACCTCATCAGTTTCAAAGAATTTTTAGCGAGCAATCAGATGTTGTCAAAAGAGTGGGGAGAGTGGATGCTGTCTCATATCGGGGATTTAGATCCTGATCTTCGGGACGAAGGCATTTACAGTGGCTGGTGTCGCTTGTTTGAAGAAAGACGAATCCCACTTTCGCTTCGGAAGGAACTTTTGGCTCAGGTTTTGAATGATGAGCTGTTGTTCACTGACATTGATCAAAGGAAGGGCAACGGCGTGTTTATTCGAAGCTTTACCAGTCTCTTTTTGGCAGTGGTTTTACGCTTTCGAAAACGAGATGGATGGCCAGATGCATCCGAACAGCGGCAAATCATTGAGGCTGCCATTCTTTATTATCAACAGGAAAAGGATAATCGCGGGTTTGTTTCTGAGTATGGTTGGGCTCATTCGTTTGCTCATGGGGCCGATTTGTTACAAGCTGCGGTATTGTCTCCAGCATTTGAAAAACAAGATATTGTCGGGGTATTGAAGGGACTTAAACGAGGATTGGTGGAAGTCGAGGATTTTCTGTTTGGTGAAGAGGATCGAATGGTCAAACCCTATCTTGCACTTTTAACCAGTGGACAACTGACAGATGTGGAATCTGGGGAGTGGCTACAGGTGTTGCAGGCAGCCGTTGAATCCAGAGAAAACGACTTTAATCTCTGCTACACCAAGTTTTGCATGTGCCTTTCTTTTGAGTTGGTCTGTCAGGACTTGAATTTTCCTGTGACACAGGCACAGATTACGACAGCCATGAAGCAATTTTATCAGAAGTATCAGATCGTGTAGTCTGGCAGCTAGTTATGTTATTTGCCGAGAAAGTGATCAGTGAGATTTGAGGAGGAAAAAAGCAGATGGGTTATTTGATGGAACTGCGCAAAGTGATTGGCAATCGAGTGGTAGTGACTGCCGGTGTCTCGGTGATTCTTGTCAATTCTCAAAAAGAGGTGCTGTTGATTCATCGCAAAGACAATAACTATTGGGGATTACCTGTGGGCTCGATTGAAATCAATGAAGATCCTCGTAGTGCTGCGATACGTGAATTACGCGAAGAAACAGGAGTTCAATT
Organism: Enterococcus infantis; assembly: GCF_049166715.1. Taxonomy (NCBI): domain Bacteria; kingdom Bacillati; phylum Bacillota; class Bacilli; order Lactobacillales; family Enterococcaceae; genus Enterococcus; species Enterococcus infantis. Next base: position 180,341 of record NZ_JBMHFB010000006.1, read on the forward strand.
GAAAGAAGATAGTCTGGAGCTGGTACAAGTTTTTGGTGGACCGGACTTTTTCTATAGGTATCCTAATGGGGATCAATGCTCCAACGTCGTGATTAGTTATTATGGAAATGCCGGCGATATACAGCTAGTGCAGGAAACTTCAGAAACGGATGCCGCTCACTGGTTTACATTTGAAAAGCTACCGTTAGAAATTGCGTGCCACGAAAAGATAATTCTAGATTATTTTCAATCTTATCGGCTACCAAAGCTTTACCAAAAAATGTAAGGCTAATCCTTAAAAAAAGTCGCAATGAAGTTTTTCTGCAAGTGAAAGGCCTGGTTGCGTTATTCTCGTGCTTTTTTTTGATGGCTGTGGTAAGCTAGTTAGGCGGAATCAATGGCAATAGCCGATTAAGTCGCGAGGTTATCAGATTATCAGTACGAGGTGAAGACCATGTCTAAGAAAAACAAAGATATCGAAGTGCGGGTGGAAGAGACCAAGCGCACCATTAAAGGTACCGACTATACCGTCAATCAACTATTGATTGGCAAAAAAATGATCGGTGAAGTAATGACAGTAGGACCTAAAGAGCATGAAGCGTTCTTGGGAGAAGAGGACTTGGGGGCTTACAAGACTGTCGAGTTGGCGGTAGAAGCGATTTTGATGCAGCATAATCTGCATGATTGAACCTCAAAGGAATTATTTGAATAAAAAAATGACTTTCTTGTAAAAAAATTGAAATTTACACTTGCAATCAAAAAAGGTTTTTAGTATCATAATGAAGTCGGGTTGAGATAACACATGCGACCGGCTCAGATGGAGGAGTAGCGAAGAGGCTAAACGCGACGGACTGTAAATCCGTTCCTTCGGGTTCAGTGGTTCGAATCCACTCTCCTCCACCATTTATTGGGGTATAGCCAAGCGGTAAGGCAAGGGACTTTGACTCCCTCATGCGTTGGTTCGAATCCAGCTACCCCAGTTGCAAACTCTCTGTTAATGGCAGAGAGTTTTTTTGTGCTGTTCATAACAATAAATAACCATGGCGACTTCGATTAAGACAAGGAATCAAGTAAATTATTAAGTAAATATCACTAAAAAAACTTTGACGACTATTCTTGCAGGCCTTATACTGGAAAATGAGTGTAAGGACTTACAATAATTGAAAAAAGGTGGGAACTACAGATGGCAACAGTTCGAGCATTACACAATGATGCCTATCAAGATTATTATCTGGTAGAAAACAAAAACGGTATTAAATTGGCTCTTAGTCCCTTCGGAGCCCGGGCATTGGATTTGATTGTACCGGTAGAAGGCAAAGAAATCGATATCTTGGTGGGCCCGAAAGATTTGGCAGGTTATCAAGAAAATCCCTATTACAATGCAACGATTGGACCAATCGCCGGTCGAGTGGCGGGCGCATCTTTTCAGCTGAATGGCGAAACCTATCATACCGAGGACAGTCAATCCGGCAATACATTACATGGTGGCTTGGCAGGTTATGACAAGCAAACATTTGACGCTACGCCATTTCAAGAAGCAGGGGAAGCGGGCGTGGTATTTACTTTCACTGATCCAGATGGGGCCCACGGTTTTCCTGGAAATGTCAAAGTGAAAGCCACTTATCGTTTGACAGATGAAAACGACTACCGCTTCACATTTGAAGCAGAGACGGACAAGCCAACCATCTTCAATCCGACGAACCATGGCTATTACAATCTAACCGGCAGCCCAGAAAATACGATCGATGAGCATACCTTGCAGATCCGCGCTTCCAAAGTGGGGGAGACCAATGAGGATGTGACAACGACAGGAAATCTATTAGCAGTAGCTGACACAAAATTTGACTTTTTGGCTGGTAGAAAAATCGGGGAGACCTTGTTGGATGACTCATTTGTTTTTGATGACAATGACGGTGTTGTTTTGACGTTGACGGCACCGGATGGCAAGATTGCGCTGGAATTACAAACGACAGAACCTGCAGTTGTCATTTATACAACTCGTGATGCCGAAGCCGGCCTGGCCTTTAAGAATGGGGTGATGTCACAACATGCGGCTGTGGCTATCGAACCCCAGTCCATCCCTGGGACAGAAGCTTACCCACAATTTGGCAGTATCTTGTTGGAGCCGGGTAAACCTTTCTTGGCTGAAAGCCGGTTTAAATTGAAATTCTGATGATTCTCAGAGGGAGCAGAAAAAAATTTTATTTTTCTGCTCTTTTTTTATTGACCTTTATCGATTACAAGTGTAAGCTCATTTGTGTAAGGAGCGATTACGTTTGTAAACAAAGGGGGTGCGACATGGAAAAGACGATCGATACGACAGTTGAGGCAGTGAAAATCTCGGATTCAGAGTGGGAAGTGATGCGAGTCTTGTGGACATTGGGTCAAGCAGATGCCCAGCAAATCGCTGATATTCTGGGACAAACGATGGATTGGAAGCTGGCAACAGTCAAAACGCTTTTGGGACGCTTAGTGAAAAAAGATGCGGTCCGCACTGAGCCTTGTGGGAAGAAGTACATTTATTTTCCAACAGTCGGGGAAGAAGCAACGATGAAAAGTGCCACTGAAAATCTCTTCGCCCACATCTGTGCGAAAAAAGTCGGTATGACGATCGCCGACTTGGTCCAAGAAGCAGAACTTACGGCAGCAGACATCGCAATGATCCAAGAAGCGTTGGCTGAAAAAACACCGGCAGCCGTGATCCACTGCAACTGTGTTCCAGGACAATGTGAGTGTCGGGAACACCAAACAACAAGCTCGAATATGAAATCATAATCATAAAATGGAGGAATTTATTATGAAACAAACATTTTCAATCAAAGGCATGAGCTGCCAACACTGTGTAGCTCGAGTAGAAAACGGCATCAATGAATTGCCGGGAATCCAAAAAGTGAAAATCAATTTAAAAAAAGAAAACGGCGTCGTCAAATTTGATGATAGCCAGGTTTCTGCAGCTCAAATCGCGACAAAAGTCACAGAAGCCGGCTATCCTGCTGAGGTGATCTGATGACTCAGGCACAGACAGCAGGTGAAGAAACGCAAACACAGAGCTTTGTGATTACCGGCATGACTTGCGCCAACTGTTCAGCCCGTGTAGAAAAGGAACTGAATCAACAGCCGGGGGTTCTTTCTGCGAATGTCAATCTGGCGACAGAAAAAGCAACTGTTTCTTATACCGATTTGACGGCTGAGGAGCTGATTGCTTGTGTGGAGCAAATCGGCTATGGGGCCATCTTGGACGATGAAAACCATCAGAAGCAAGTGGCAGAAGAAAAAGCCCGCCATTTACGGAATATGAAGCGGGATTTGATTGTCAGTGCTATTTTGGTAGCTCCATTGATGATTGCTATGCTGCTGATGATGGCAGGTGTTCATCAGCCACTGGTTATGTTCTTTCATGAACCATGGGTACAGCTGGTGTTGGTGACACCGATTCAGTTTGTGGTGGGGATGCGCTTTTATAAGGGTGCCTATCACGCGATTAAAACCAAAGCACCAAACATGGATGTGCTAGTGGCAATGGGGACCACGGCGGCCTATCTGTTGAGTGTCTACAATGGCTTTTTTGCTGGTAAACCCCATGAACTTTATTTTGAATCCAGCGGCATGATTATTACTTTGATTCTGTTGGGAAAATACTTGGAGACTTTGGCTAAGACGAAAACTTCTAATGCAATCAAGCAATTGATGGGGCTCCAGGCAAAAACTGCCAGCGTTTTGCAGGCGGATGGCAGCAGTGTTGAGCTGCCATTAGAACAAGTTACCGTTGGCATGCAGCTACTCGTGCGGCCCGGAGAACAAATTCCAGTAGATGCTGCGATTCTTGATGGTCGAACATCTGTCGACGAAAGTATGCTGACAGGAGAGAGCTTACCTGTTGAAAAAAGTGTCGGTGATACGATTTTCGGCGGTACGGTAAATACAACGGGTACAATCAAGATCAAGGCGCTGAAGGTCGGTAACGAAACCGTGCTGGCCCGGATTATTCGCATGGTAGAGGATGCGCAAGGATCAAAAGCTCCTATCCAACAAATTGCCGACAAGATTTCCGGAATTTTTGTACCAGTAGTGTTGATTGCAGCTCTTGTGACACTGATAGCTACCGGTTTGATTGTCGGGAATTGGCAGGTGGCATTGATTCACAGTGTGGCAGTTTTGGTTATTGCTTGTCCTTGTGCCCTTGGATTGGCTACTCCCACAGCCATCATGGTAGGGACTGGGCTTGGTGCCAAAAACGGTATCCTGATCAAAGGTGGTCAGGCGCTGGAGACGGCTTCACATATTTCCAGTGTCATTTTGGATAAAACCGGTACCATCACTGTCGGAAAACCAGTCGTGACTGATTTACAGCTGAGTGATCCCCATCTTCTGGGAGTAATTGCCAGCTTGGAAAATCAGTCAGAGCACCCATTGGCACAGGCGATTATCGCGTATGCTGAGGAACAGGGGACCGCTTTACAAGAAGTCGGCAATTTTGCGGCAGTTCCTGGTTTTGGGATCACTGGACAGGTTGCAGGTGTGAACTATCGCTTAGGTACACGGAATTTTGTGAAAGATGCTGCAGAAATTTCAGCTTATGATGGGGCAATCAGTCGTTGGGCAGAAGAAGGCAAAACACTGATGCTTTTAGCGGATGAGCACAGTGTCTTGGGGGCCATTGCTGTTGCTGATCAGATTAAAGAGACCTCAAAAGCAGCTATTGCTCAGTTGCAGCAGTCCGGTGTTGCAGTCTACATGTTGACCGGTGACAATGCCAAAGCAGCGCAATATATTGGCAAACAAGTAGGAATTCCAACAGGCCATATTTTTGCGGAAGTTCTACCTGAAGACAAATCGGAAAAAGTGGCACTGTTGAAAGCAAAAGGTGAAGTCGTCGGCATGGTGGGGGATGGAATCAATGATGCACCTGCCTTGGCTCTGGCGGATATCGGAATTGCTATGGGAAATGGCACGGATATCGCCATGGAAACCGCGGATGTTACCTTGATTCACAGTGATTTGACTTATGTTGGCAAGATGATCGAGCTGTCGCAGGCGACGATTCGTAAAATCAAACAGAACTTGTTCTGGGCCTTTATCTACAACACCATTGGTATTCCTTTTGCCGCGTTAGGCTTTTTGAATCCGATTGTTGCGGGTGGTGCAATGGCTTTCAGTTCAGTCAGCGTATTGTTGAATTCTCTCAGCTTGAATCGCAAGAAACTTTGATGTTGAAAAATTCATTTTGTGGGAGAAATGCTCACAAAATGAATTTTTTTTACTTAAATGATACGATTGGATAAAGGAAGTTATCTAAATGAAGGGTGTGAATAAAATGTCCGATAGTAAAAAACAAAATCCATTAGGAAATGACTCACGGGATTCTCAAATGAACCATCAAGAGATGTCCAAGATGGATCATAGTCAGATGGATCATAGTCAGATGGATCACAATCAAATGAATCACCAAGATATGAGTGAAATGGATCACAGTCAGATGAATCATCAAGATATGAGTGGGATGGATCATCAAATGATGGGCCATGATATGAGTCACATGGGCCACGACATGGGGGGGATGGATCATTCCATGCATATGGGAAACTTTAAGCAGAAGTTTTGGCTTTCCCTGGTGCTGGCGATTCCGATTATTGTATTGTCTCCGATGATGGGAATTAAACTGCCATTTCAATTTACCTTCCCAGGTTCGGATTGGATTGTTTTGATCTTGGCGACAGTCCTCTTCTTCTATGGAGGGCAGCCGTTTTTGAGTGGTGCCAAGATGGAGTTGAAACAAAAGAGTCCTGCCATGATGACGCTGGTTGCAATGGGGATTTCCGTTTCGTACGTTTACAGTATCTATGCTTTTATTGCTAACCATTTTCTTCATGGCGAGCACGTCATGGACTTTTTCTGGGAATTGGCGACACTGATTGTCATTATGCTTTTAGGGCATTGGGTGGAGATGAATGCCATTTCTAATGCCAGCAATGCGGTACAAAAACTGGCGGAATTGTTGCCGGATAGCGTGACGCGCATCACTGCTGATGGCGGGGAAGAAAAAATTTCCTTGCAAGCTGTTAATGAGGGGGATCGTCTAATCGTCCGTGCCGGCGACAAAATGCCAACGGATGGTGTCATCGAAGACGGTGAAAGTACCGTAGACGAATCTGCTGTGACCGGCGAATCCCGTGGGGTCAAAAAGCAGGTGGGCGATAACGTCATTGGCGGCTCGGTGAACGGCAATGGCACGATTCGAATCAAAGTGACAGGCACTGGTGAAAACGGCTATTTGGCAAAAGTGATGGAAATGGTCCGCCGTGCCCAATCAGAAAAGTCTAAGTTGGAGGGATTGGCGGATAAAGTTGCAAAATGGCTCTTTTATGTTGCCCTTGCAGCCGGGATTACAGCTTTTGTTGTCTGGCTGATTGTCGGGGATTTGCCAACTGCGATGGATCGTATGGTGACGGTATTTGTAATTGCTTGTCCCCATGCGCTGGGATTGGCGATTCCATTGGTGATTGCTCGCTCCACTTCGATCGCTGCTAAAAATGGCTTGCTGCTGAAAAACCGCAATGCTTTGGAAAATGCCCATGACTTGGATATGGTGTTATTGGATAAAACCGGAACATTGACGGCCGGAACCTTTGCCGTGACCGGATTCGAAAATTTTTCTACCACTGAAAAAGATCAAACGCTGTTGTCTTGGATTGGTGCTTTGGAGTCTTCAGCAAACCACCCAATCGCTACTGGGATTATGAAATATTTGGAAGAGCAAAAAATACCCCCCGCTGCCGGCTCCAATGTGAAAAATATCGCCGGTGTCGGTCTTTCTGGTGAAGCAGACGGGCATCAGCTAAAGATCATCAATGAAAAGGAACTGACGCGTTTGTCAATAACCGTTCCTGCAAAAAAAGCAGCGAGCTATCAAGAACAGGGAAACACTATCAGCTATCTTCTGGTAGATGATCAGCTGGCAGCTTTGATTGCCTTAGGGGACCAGATTAAACCGGAAGCTAAGACGTTTATCGCAGCTCTTAAAACGCGTGGTATCGAGCCGGTGATGTTAACTGGGGATAATCAGCACGCCGCAGAAGCTGTTGCAAAATATCTGGGCTTGGATAACTTTTATGCTGAACTCCTCCCAGACGGAAAAGAAGCCATTGTTGCCAAGCTGACCAAAGAAGGCAACCGCGTGGCTATGGTTGGCGATGGAATCAATGACGCACCTAGCTTGGCTCGTGCCACGATTGGAATCGCGATTGGTGCCGGTACAGATGTTGCCATTGATTCAGCTGATGTGGTGTTGACGAATTCCAATCCGGAAGACATTCTGCACTTTCTCGATTTAGCAAAACAGACCCGCAGAAAAATGATCCAAAATCTCTGGTGGGGAGCCGGCTACAATATCTTCGCCATTCCGTTAGCCGCAGGTATTTTGGCCCCTATTGGAATTATCTTGAATCCGGCTGTCGGCGCGATTTTGATGTCATTGAGTACCATCATTGTTGCCATCAATGCGTTGACTTTGAAGATAAAAAAATAGCTGTCTTTCTGAGCTGTGACTGACTACAGTATTATAAGAAAAGTAACTTAAGCTGTCAGTGACACTGAGAAATCAGAAAGTAGAAGAGAGGCGGACAGTTCCATTTTTGGGGTTTCTATAAGCCATATCAACTTTAAGGAAGCAGACAAGCGTTCTTTTTAGCCGTGAGATTTTTCTCAGTTGGCTGTGGTGAAAAGGTCGGTTTATGATATAATGTGAACGTTGAATAAGACCGCGGCCTTTTAAAGAAAGGATCGCACTTGAGCCGGATACCTGTGTATTTCGGTATCTGCAGACATATTAGGAGTGACCAGAATGGAACTGAAAAAGTTGGAAGTGCCCACAACGTCGATCACTGAAGTTAAAAAATCACCGATGGATGTTTTTGATCAGGCTCGTCAAGCGGGAACCGCCGTCTATGTTTTTAATCGCGAAAAGGTCGCAGGGGTCATGCTGACACAGGAACAATATGAGAACCTCCTGCAAGAACTCCACAATCGACCAGAGCCAGAAGAAACTCAGATTGAAACAGTCGACGGACTAGACGACTTTTTGAATGTCATGAGAGAAGCATTGATCACCGGCTCAACTGTTTCAGCGAAAAACCTGGATGAACGAATGGTGGCTTTAGGATTTATTACTCGAAAGACCGGTTTTGGCGGGGTCGTGGATATGGTGAATGAATTGAAACAGACCGGCAAAATCGTCTATCAGCTAAGAAAGAAACACGAAGGTAAAAATGTGGTAGCAGAAGTGATTGGTGAACAGGATAATCAGACGACGATGTTTGATAAGCTGATTATCAAAAAGATCCATTTAAAAGAAGTTTGATAAGTAACCTAGGAGCTGCTGTGACAATAGTTGAGTCACCCTCCTCTGAAACGTATACGGTCAAACGTGAGACGCAACGAAAAGCTGACGATCTTCCATTAAAATCATTGGATGATCGTCAGCTTTTCATTGCTAAAAATTCCAAACATAGACTTTTCTAGATTTCATGAAGGAAAATCAGCGTCATTCGTTTTCTCTCTTTCCCTGTGTGGTCATGTTCTCTCTTTAGATTAAGACACAATGATTGTCACAAAATTCTTCATCCGTTTACTCTTTATTCACTATGATTACATATAGTATGATACTTACAAATCCAACAAGTGTCTGCTGACTTTTATCGTCATTTACATGAAAAAACTCCTTTCGATACGATGAGCGGTTGGTCGCCACTTACTAGTATTTCGAAAGGATTTTTTATAGCCAAAGCTATTTCATCCACGTATAGAAATGCCCAGTTGGCTTTTTTCGCAAGCTTTACGCCCGAAATTGACTAAAGTCATAAAAAATACACACTTAAACTTCACAGTAAAAGTGTGTATGGAAATCATATCTTCTGTTTTTGATTTTAAACTCTTCAGTAATTATTCTATTTACTAAACCATTCGGGATTTATTATATCGTTTAAAGCTTCTATTCCATCAGCACTTAAGAAAGGATACATTATACTCCAGGCTTGTATTAGAAAGTTATCTTCTGTGGTCTTTTTGAGAAGTCCAAACTGAACCCAATATATGCATGAGAGTAAAAGTGTATCTATCAGACGATTATATTCTCCGATGTACTGTTCTTCTTTTACTAGACCAGCTTCATTTAATACAAGGATTGTTTTCTCCAACAAAGACTGATTTTCATTGAGCGTTTCAAACTGCATATTTTGAATAGTTGATGATATTTCTGCAAATTGTGTGTAATGCCAAAAATAAAAAGCATTTTCCTGCACAGTTTTTTGCATATCCTCAAAGAAAAAATTTAGTTCTTCTAGAGTTTTCGGTGCATTTTTCACTCGTGTATTAGGTGTTTCAGTAAGGAGTGCTTCTATTATGTCTTCTTTCTTCTTGAAGTAATAAGTAAGATTTCCTTTGCTGATATTAAGCACATTAGCTATGTCTCTTGTTGAAACGTTATTGTACCCACGTTCGTTAAAAAGCTTCTTTGCTACACCTAATATTTCTTTTCGAGTATCATTTCTCATATATTTACCTCTGTTTTTATTTAGTTGAATAGTCTGCTATTTTAGTTTTTCCAAATAAAAGAACTATTAACAAAGCGATAGCTGGAAATACAGACATTAATAAAAACATTATACTATATCCAAAAGCCCCCGCAAGTGCTCCAGAAATTACGGCTCCCAAAGCAATACCAGCGTCTACTCCAAACAAGAAAGTCGATGTGGCTACACCTCGTCTTTCTGTTGACACAGAAGAGACCGCCATTGTTTGAAGCGTCCCCATAATTGTACCAATCCCCAGGCCTCCAAAAATTCCCGCGAGACAAAACATAGTAATATTTGTAGAGAGAGAAATAATAATCAGCGTCATTACGACTCCTAATAAAGATAATATAGATGGTAAGTAAAATCCTACTTTATCAATAACTTTTCCAACAACTGGTCTGCTGATAATTGTAACAATAGCATATACTGTAAAATAGAGAGAAATATTTTGAACACCTTGAGCTTGTCCATGAAGAGCAATAAAAGTTGTTACTGATCCAAATGCACAGTTAACAAGAAGCATAAGACCAGATGGCAGCAAGGCTTTTCTGTCAAACATATTAGTAAAGCTGAATTTTTGCTTATGAGCGACTTTGGTTTGTTTTGGGTAATGTTCATAGAATGATAGGAATATTGCTAAAATGGTACATCCACTAGCAATGATAATTACAGGTAACATTCCAATATTTTGAACAATTGCAATAGCAAGAGCCGGTGCTACGGCTACCGCAAGAGAAGAGGTAAGGGCGAAATAGCCGATGCCTTCAGCAAATCGCTTTTTTGGGATGACATCTGAGGCAATGGTTGATGTTGATGTTGAGCTAAGTCCCCAACCAATTCCATGTAATAAACGGATTGCTAAAATCACACCCACAATAGGGAAAACAGCATAAGCAATTGTGCTGGCCGCCATTATTCCGATACCAGATATAAGTATTGCTTTAAATCCGAATTTGTCTAAGAGTATGCCAGTAAAGGCTCTGATGATCAAAGCAGAAGCAGTAGCAAAAGTAGTAACAAGTCCGGTTAGGAAGTCTGCTCCTCCCAAGGAAGTGACGTACAAGGGCATGGCTATACTTATCATGTTGAACCCGGTAAATATAGCCATGTTTATTATCGCAATAAGTATAAAATCTCGTGTCCATATTTTACTGCTAGATTCTAATGATGATTTGTATTTTTCCATTGAAAATACCTCCTAAATATATCTATAGCCTATCGTATAATGGTTTTAGTACGATAGGGCTATTATAGCCCTATCGTACTAAAAAGGTCAATCAGATAGTGGCGGATTATTTCCAAATACAATCACTACTAACCGTGATACAGGCTATGGGAAGTGTGACTTAAGTAATTTCCAAGTACTAAACAGCGTATGTTTAACTACAATGAAAAGGATACGGATGAGGAAAATTTGTGACATTCTTGATGCCTTAGTCCAAAGAGAGAACACTGCCATTCCTGTAAAGAAAAAAAGTGAAGGGCGCTGACTTGACTTGGCTTGATGAAATCTAGGAAAGCCTACAGTTGAAATTTTTAGCAATGAAAAGCCGACGATCTTCCAATGATTTAATGGAAGATCGTCGGCTTTTGGAATCTCATGTTTGGTGTTCTTCGGTTTGTTGGCTGGTGACCCAACTATTATCACAGCTCCTATAGTCTGATTGGGTCCGGTTTTTCCTATGATTGCAACAATCAGCGGCCGTTTTTATGAACACTGATTTTTCGATCGTCTTTGGAGATCCTGATGTTCAAGAATGCGGCCCAAAAGATGCCGAACAGCTGCGGGATTAGATACAATAAGGAGAGCCCCAAAACTAACCAAGAAGGATTGAAGGGCTGGTAGTAAAAATGCCATTCAGGATGCTGATGTTGTAAGACAAGCGAAATCAAGGTACTGACGATATTGCCTAAAACCCACAGTCGTAGTTGACCTGAAGCTTTGAAATAAAAGCCCAGTAAAACGGCTAAAACCAGTGAAAAGAAAAAGCCCAGTACAGATTGAAAATATGTGTCCAGCCAAAGAGATAGGTAGACAAAAGGGATAATAGATAACATTAAAGGTAGCCGATATAGTTGCTTGTTCATAGAACACCTCCTGAATATATGTTATTTCATTTTCATTTTACGTTCATTTATCAAGGGAAACAATGCAACTGTACCGATTTCTTTTTTATATGAGATTTTTTTTAGTTGATTCTTTTAAAAATGAAAGATAACTGTTCTGATTTAACCGAGAACTGTTTCGGACATTCGGTTATAATAGATGGACGTTTAAAATCATGAAGCAGGAGGAACCCCAGAGCGAGATGAAAGCACTTGAAAAACAACCGTTAAAAACAAAAGTAAATTACGATAAATTGTTATTGGGATTAGTTGAAAATTGGCAGAATAAAAAACAGCGACCTAAGATTTTGATCCATAGTTGTTGTGCACCTTGCAGCACCTATACCCTGGAATTTTTGACGAGCTATGCCGACGTTACTATTTATTTTGCAAACTCGAATATCCATCCAAAAGCAGAATATCAAAGACGTTTATTGGTGCAACAGCAGTTTGTCGAAGACTTTAATAAACAAACGGGTCAACAAGTAGGCTTCATTGCTGCTGATTATAAACCAAATGAATTCGTTGCCTTAGTTCGTAGAAGCCAGCTTCAGGATGAGCCTGAAGCTGGCAAACGCTGCAGCGCCTGTTTTCAAATGAGACTGGACTTGGTGGCAGAAGCCGCGGTTGCGCTGGGGTTTGATTATTTTGGCAGTGCCTTGACGATTTCGCCAATGAAAGATGCCCAATTGATCAATGAGATTGGGCTGGATATCCAAAAGATATATGATGTAGCTTATCTGCCTTCCGATTTTAAAAAACGGGGGGTTATCAACGGTCGATTCAAATGTGCAAAGAATATGATATCTATCGCCAATGTTATTGTGGTTGTGTATTTGCCGCCAATCAACAAGGCATTGACCTCAAGAAAGTCAAAGAAGAGGCAGAAGCATCTTTGGCAGAAGTGGCAAATCAGCCTGAATCTGATCCCGTGGATGCTTAGTCCTTATTTTGATCGCAGTTATTTACAAAAGCCGGATAGAAAACGCTGCTTTGCGTTTTCTATCCGGCTTTTACTTTTTCGTTGAAGGAAATTGTGATAGGATGTAGGATAAACAAACGTCTGTTACGCTGTGAATAAAGCAGCCAGAGTGCCATTGGCGGCAAAACAGATTTTTTGAGAGGAGTTTTTCGATGACGAATATGAATGAACGTTTTAATAAGCAAGTCTATAAAATTGCGGTATCACTCATCCGACAATTTGATGAGCGTGTTTCCGGGATTGAAGGTATGTTGAAACTGACTTTGGGAGAGCCGGATTTCAATACGCCGGAGCATGTCAAAGAAGCTGGGCGTCAGGCGATTACCGACAATTTTAGTCATTATAGTGGCATGGCAGGCTTGACAGATGTTCGGGAAGCGGCTGCTTTTTTCATGAAGGAAAAATATGGTTTGACCTTTGATCCTCAAAAAGAAGTATTGGTGACCGTCGGGGCAACAGAAGCCATCTCTGCTTCATTGCTGGCAATGCTGGAAGCTGGCGACAAGGTGCTATTACCCGCACCAATTTATCCAGGCTATGAGCCGGTAATCACTCTGGCAGGCGCAAAACCAGTCTATATTGATACGACTGACAACGGGTTTGTATTGTCACCAGAGCGCTTGGAAGCTGCCTTGCAAGAACATGGCGAGCAGGTCAAAGCAGTTATTTTGAATTACCCCAGCAATCCTACAGGGGTAACTTATAATCGGCAGCAAGTGCAAGCAATCGCTGATGTTTTGCGAAACTATCCGGTATTTGTCATCAGTGATGAAGTGTACAGTGAGTTGAGTTACGATCAGACCCATGTCTCCATCGCAGAATTCTTGCCGGAACAAACAGTGATGATCAATGGCTTATCCAAATCCCACGCCATGACCGGCTGGCGGATTGGCTTTATTTTTGCGCCGGAACAGCTGACTGCTGAGATTATCAAAGTCCACCAATATCTGGTTACTGCTGCTTCAACAATTTCACAAAAAGCCGCGGTTCGTGCTTTGGTGGAGGGCTTGTATGATGCAGATGTGATGAAGGAAGAATACCGGCAACGTCGCGATTTTGTCTACGGAGAAATGACGCAGATGGGCTTTACGGTAGCCAAACCATCAGGCGCTTTTTACATCTTTGCCAAGATTCCAGAAGGCTTCAGCCAAGATTCGATGGCCTTTTGCATTGATTTGGCAGAAAAGAATAAATTGGCTGTTATTCCGGGAATCGCTTTTGGTCCGGAGGCAGAAGGCTATGTCCGTATCAGCTATGCAGCTGGCATGGAAACACTACAAGAAGCAATGAAGCGACTATCAGACTATCTGAATCGCCAACAATAGTCAGCAGACTTTTTTTGGTAGCTTGAAGAAGTGAAAGCGCGGTTAAACAGGCGGCAGCTATGACAGCGTCACAAATTGGCTGTGTACTGAGGGCAGAAATCACGCCGCCAAGTAACCGCTTTTTCATGATTTACAGCAGCTGCAGTATTGGAAAATGGTCGATTATTGAACTATTTTCATTCTGCCAGAATCGTGTTCTCGCTATGTTTTCACAGCTTATGAAACAATTTTGCTGTTATTTACGGAACTTATCCACAAAGGCGTATTTAGTAATCCATGCCTGTTTGTGCGCCTAAAAAAACCGAACCAAACGCATATTCCAACAACTGGGAAAGAATGTGCGGCTGATTCGGCTTTTTTTATGGTAGAAAACTTATTTTACTTATTCAAATAGGCGAATAAGCCAGCGATGGTTTTGTCACTGAGTTCGATTTCTTTTCCGTCCACCAAAGCTTTGGTCACGCGGTAATTGTCTTGCAAGTCAGGGACTTCTTTGTATTGGGCTGCGACAAAGTCACTGGCCTTGTCATAAGTTGCCACTGTTTCTTCGTCACCGATGGGAATGTAATGGATCTCTAACATAATCATGACCTTCTTTCTTTTTGATAGTCTCAGTATACGACTTTTTTTCGGATAAGGGTTGCCGGAGCACTTGCTGGATTGTGGGTTACCATCGTAGGTTAAGTTTGATAGAATTGAAGGTGACGTGGGGTTCACACAGGAGCAAAAATGTAGAGAAACGGGGCACAGTAAATGAAAATTTTTTTGATTGAAGACGATGCTGCCTTAGCAAAAGTGGTCAAAGAGGCGATTGCGAAATATGGCTTTACCGTCACTGCTGCCCAAGATTTTGCAGACTTGACAAAAGAGTTCGCCCAATTATTACCGGATTTGGTGCTGATGGATATTAATCTCCCCTATTTTGACGGGTTTTACTGGACCAGGGAATTGCGTAAACTTTCCAATGTGCCAATCATTTTTTTGTCCGCCCGAGATCATCCCATGGATCAGGTGATGGCGATGGAATACGGTGGGGATGATTATTTAGTGAAACCTTTTGCCAATGAAGTACTGATTGCCAAAATTAAAAGCCACTTACGACGAGCCTATGGTGAATATTCTGTTGCCGGTGAACGGATCTTCAACTATCGAGAGTTGCAATATTTTCCGGAGCGCTTTGAGATTCGTTATGGTCAAAAGCGTGAACTTCTAACCAAAAAAGAAGGGGAATTGATGGAGCTGTTGATCCAAAACGCGCCTACGATTGTGAAGCGAGAAACGTTTTTGATGAAATTATGGGACGATGAACGCTTTGTCGATGACAATACGTTGTCGGTAAACATGGGCAGGTTGCGAAAAAAGCTTGAAGATATGGGACTTGTAGGTAAAATTCACACGCTGAGAGGGCAAGGGTATCAGCTGGACTGGGGGGAAGAGTGATGAGGCTGTATTGGAAAACTCATCGATTGCAGTTTCTGCTGGTTTTTGGTGTTCAGCTGTTCATAGTTTTGATTTTAGGATTGGCAAAATGGGAGAATTGGCGTCTATTAAGTTATTTGCTTTTTTTGGGTTTGGTGCTTTTAAGCGGCTGCTTTTTCATTGACTATCTGCGAAAACGCCACTGGTACGATTTTCTATCCGGCAAGACCCGCACGATTTTGCCCGGAGATACCGATGGTGAGAGCCAAATTATCAGCTACAAAGTAAATGGACTATTGCAGCAACAAGAAGACCAGCTGATGCAAAGTACCCGTGCCCGGCAGCAGCAGATTACTTTTATGAATTTGTGGACCCACCAGATGAAGACGCCCATCAGTGTATTGGAAATGATGGCACAAGAAAACAAAATGGATTCCGTAGAGGTTTTGAAAGAAACCCAGCGACTGAAAAGTGGCTTGAATTTGGCTTTGAACGAAGCGCGCTTGAGCGATGGCTTTGGTGGGGACTTTGTTTTGCAACAACTCTCCTTAGCAACAATCGTCAACAAAACTGTGAACCAGCAGAAGAATTTCTTTATACAGCATCAAGTATTCCCTGAAGTCAGAATCCAGCCAGGTCTGCAAGTGATTTCTGATGAAAAGTGGCTGCAGTTTTTGATTGAGCAGCTGTTGATCAACAGTATCAAATACTCACTGCCACAAAAAAGCGTTTTGCTAGAAGGCGCGGTTTATGATGGCAGTGTTGTTTTGCGGATTATAGATCGCGGAATCGGTATTCCCGCGGGGGATCTGCCCCGGGTCAAAAGGCCTTTTTTTACTGGAGAAAATGGTCGTAAGCAAGGGGAAGCCACCGGAATGGGGCTCTATTTAGCAGATCGAGTAGCTTCTGAATTGGGTATTGATTTTGAAATCACTTCTGAGGTGGGAATTGGAACAACAGTGACATTGGTGTTTCCTGACAGGATAGTAGACGCCGCTGACTAAAACACAAATTCTATAGCGCAAAGATTGCAGCTATTAGCCGAAAGATTCCTCAAAGAATTGTCGACTTCCTTGTTAGAAGTTCGCAACATGAGGCATGTTTTTCGGCTTTTTTATCGTCAAAAAATCCGCTTTGGCTAGTTTTAATAAAAGCGCAGCTGTTTATAACTGGATATGAAAGGCTGGCTCTTTTACCAGTTGTCTTACGAAATTGTAAGAATCTCGTCAACTTAACAAATAGGTAAAAAGGCTGTCCCTTGATAGACTGGAGTCAAAGAATAACTCATCAACCAACAGGATATTGATTGCTCAGTTTCCTATTATCAACTAGAGAAATTCAATAGTTCTCAACAGTAAACTCAAGGAGGAAAGTGCCATGGCATTATTAGAAATCAAGCAGTTGGTGAAAAACTATGACGGCGAAGTTACCGTCGAAGTCTTACGAGGAATCGATTTAAAGATTCAAAAAGGGGAGTTTGTTGCCATTATGGGACCATCAGGTAGTGGCAAGACGACCTTATTGAATTGTGTCGCGACCCTCGATCAACCAACATCTGGCAGTATTGTATTGGAAGGAGAAAATCCTCATCAGTACAACAAGAATCGTTTGGCAGATTTTCGCCGGACCAAGTTGGGCTTTGTCTTTCAGAATTATAACTTGTTGGCGCCGCTAACGGTGATTGAAAACATCGTGTTGCCCTTGACATTGGATCGGGAAAAGCCCGCTGTAATGCTTAAAGAAGCCGAGCGTTTGATGGGGGAATTGGGGATCGCCCACCTGAGAAACAAGCGAATTTATCAGCTTTCCGGTGGGGAGGCACAGCGAGTGTCCATCTGTCGGGCATTGATTCATGACCCTAGTCTGATTTTGGCGGACGAGCCCACGGGAAATTTGGATTCCAAATCAGCCAATTCCGTGATGGAGCTCTTGACGACTATGAATAAAGAACGTCAAGTAACGACATTGATGGTAACTCACGATGCTTTTTCGGCAAGTTTTTGTAATCGAGTTATTTTTATCAAAGATGGCCGCTTTTATAATGAAATCTATTTAGGCGATGACCGAGAAGAATTTTATCAAAAAATATTGACTGTTTTGAGTCACTTGGGAGGGCGGTCTCATGAGCTTCTTCAAGCTGATTATTAATAACGTTCTCCGTTCTGCTCGTACCTATGGCAGCTATTTTTTAGCCAGTACGTTTTCGGTCTTCGTCTTTTTCACATTTGCCATGCTTACTTTCCATCCGCAAATGGCCAACGGAATTAACGGCTCCAGTGATAACGTAAGTCAACTGGCTAATCTGGGAATGGCTGCTAGTCAGGTGTTAATCGTTTTGCTGTCTATTGTGTTTTTGTGGTATTCCTTTTGGACATTTGTGAAAGCCCGCAAACGAGATTTAGGCATTTATTTGATGTTGGGAATGAAGCCTAAAGACTTGCGGAAAATTCTCTTTGGCGAAAATATGCTGCTGGGTGTCGCCTCCATATTTACTGGTGTCAGTTTGGGAGTCTTATTCACCAAAGTTATTTTGATCGTCATTCAGAATTTGCTGGGGATTACAACGGGCTTGGCTTTTTATTTTCCTGCAAAAGGGATTCTACTGACGATTAGCATTTTTCTTCTGCTGTATTTATTCATTAGTACGGTGATGACCTTTCGCATTGAGACTGAAAATCTTAACCAACTGGGAAAAAGCGATGAAACTCCGCAACCATTGCCGAAAACCCATCCTGTATTGGTGGTTCTGGCCTTTGTTGCTTTGGTAGCCGGCTACGGATCATTGTGGGCGTTTGTCCACAATATTAACGGCTATGCACTGACTTGGATTTTAGCTTGTGTTTTGCTGACGGTTTTTGCGACCTTCTTATTCTTTCATCAAGTGGTGGTCTATTTTTATAAATGGGCACAACACCGAGGTTCTTACTGGCAGGGGGAAAAGCTGCTGGGAATTGCAGAAGGCATTTATAAAGCCAAGGAAAATGCTACCATGTATGCGCTGATTGCCTGTACCGCTTCTGTCGCCTTGGTAGGAATCAGTGTAACCAGTGCGTTAGGCAGTTCTGAGACCGGTAGTCGCAATTCGGTTTCGGCAGCTTATGTTTTGGATGATTCTGTAGATAACGACGGGGATGGTCAAGCTTCTTTGGAAATGGGAGAAAAAATCGTTGATACCATCAAACAGGCGGGACACGAGGTGGTCTATGAAATCGCGGATACTTACCCGACCCAGTATTTTCCAAAAGGAATTGATGAAGAAGACGGTACCTATATGATTTACGCCATGAAAGCCAGTGATTACAATCGGGTAGCAAAAGCGCTGGGAGGACAAGAACTGCATCCGGCAGTCGATGAGTTGATTTCACCAGCTTCCAGTGCAGCGGAACAGACAGAAATCAAGAACAAATCGGCTGCTGAGCGTCAGGAATCCATGACAATTCTGACCCGCGGCAACCAGAAAAAGCAGCTCACAGTTACCCAGGTGCCGACCCGCTTTCGAATTGCCACCATGTATCGCTTTTTGGTAGCACCTGACGAATTGGTGGCTGACTTTGCAGTTCCAGAGGAATATTACGGGAAGACAAGGTTCCAGATTATCGATTTCAAGGAATGGCAATCAGATGAAGAAGTCAATCAAAAGATTTTGACCCTGTTAAACGAGCGCCAAGAGCAATTTACGTCTAGAATGAAGGAAATAGAAAGTGATGATACGCTTTCGACAAAAGCACGAGAAGCAGCCTATGAAAAGAATTTTTCAGAAAACTATATCAGCTATCAGTCTCGTTTCGAAGTGTGGCAAAGACAGCGGCAGGACAACGGCTTAATTTTGATGATTGGTGTTTTGTTGGGTGGCGTTTTCTTTATCTTTACCGCTTCAATTATGTATTTCCGCTTGTTTGGTGATCTGGACAAAGAAGGTCGGTACCATCGTAGTCTGTATCAAATCGGTCTTCAACCTAAGCAACGCCATCAAATTGTGACTAAGCAGATGATGGGGATGTTCTTTATTCCAATGATCGTGGCTACCTTGCATTCAGCAGTTGCCTACTGGGGAATCGTCCAATTGGCTTCTTTGAGTATTTGGCATTACTTTTTCATCATCATTGCCTGCTATGTCGCTTTGATGGCTGTCTTATTTTTGATCTGTCGTTGGCGTTATCTTGTCCACTTAGACAATCGCGCGGAAAACCCGCAAGCCTTTTAACAAGAAGCACTTCCTTTATGCTATGATTGACGCAACATAAAATAGGGGGGATTACGATGTTCATCGGTATGAATTTGTTGGTCAATTTGTTGTTTTTTGCACTGGGATTTGTGATTCTTTATTGGGTCATCCGTCTGGCGGTGCGAGATGCTTTGAAGGATGTGGAAGGACAGAAAAATTCGTTGAAGTAAAGCACGCAGGTCAAAGGACTGGCGGCTGGAAAACGGTCTATTCTATGAAAATAGCTATTAGAAAATAGCTGTGATTTTCCTTCGTGAAAGGAACAGGTCTTATCATACGTACAAAGGGTCGTCACCATTTGGCATGTGTGACAAATAACAGACAAGTAACTTCCGGTTCTTTAATGGAAGTTACTTGTCTGTTTACTGTGTCTCACGTTTTGAGTATTTTACTACTGGACAATTTACGAAATCTTTACAGGGCTTTATCCAAACTTTACATACTTTTGGCGATAGTTTTACATCCTGTTGCTAAACTGGGTTTGTAAGTTAAAGCGTACCACTGATACAGGTGCAACCATATTTTTACAATCTGGCAAGGAGCGTAAAAGGCAAATGGGAAATGGTTGCCGTGTCATCAAAGGTACTCGTTACAAAAAAGGAGAGAGCAAAGTGAAATTGAAAAAAATGGGTATGATCGTACTGGCCGCAGGATTGTTATTAGCCGGTTGTGGCAACAATGAAAGCAAAGCAGATACCAAAACCGGGGATACCGCTAGCAAGGGTGGCAAAGTGGAAATCTTAGCAGTTGGCTCAACAGCCTTACAGCCGCTGGTAGATGCTGCTCGTGAATCATTTGAACAAGAAAATACCAATTATCAAATCACCGTGCAAGGTGGTGGCAGCGGTACAGGGCTTTCACAAGTAGCTTCTGGTGCGGTACAGATTGGCAACTCGGATGTCTTTGCCGAAGAAAAAGAAGGGGTACCGGCGGCTGAATTAGTCGATCATAAAGTGGCTGTAGTAGGAATGGCACCGGTAGTCAACAAAGAAGCTGGCGTCAAAGAGTTGACCAAACAGCAGTTGGTAGCTATCTTCACCGGCAAGGTTAAAAATTGGAAAGAAGTCGGCGGCAAGGATCAAGAAATTGCCGTCATCAATCGAGCATCCGGCAGTGGTACCCGTGCGACTTTCGAAAAGTGGGCATTAGACGGAGCGGAATCTGTTCAATCACAGGAGCAGGATTCTTCAGGAACCGTGAAAAAAATTGTTGCAGAAACACCAGGGGCCATCAGTTATTTGGCATTGTCTTACTTGGATGATTCTCTTCAAAGCTTGTCGATTGATGGTGTGGCACCGACTGCAGAAAATATCGCCACCAATGATTGGAAAATCTGGTCTTATGAACACATGTATACCAAAGGCGAGCCAAGCGGTGATGTGAAGAAATTCTTAGATTACATGCTGGAAGATACGGTCCAAACAGGGCCTGTAAAAGATCTGGGCTACTTGTCGATTAAAGAAATGAAAGTTGAACGCGCAGCAGATGGCCAGGTCAAAAATCTTTAAGCTGCCATTGAAGACGCTGTGATAATAGTTGAGTCACCGTCCTGTGAACCGAACAATATCAAACGTGAGACCCCAAAAGCCGACGATCTTCCAATGATTTTAATGGAAGATTGTCGGCTTTTCACTGCTAAAAATTTCAAAGGCTGACTTTCCTTGACACGTATGGTCATGTTCTTTCTTCGGACTAAGACATCAAGATGGTCATAAATCTTTCCCATCCGTATATTTTTTATTAATTGTGGTTAAATATCCGCTATTTAGCACTTGGAAATTACGTAGGTCACATTTCCTTGCATGCGGCTCACCATTGGTAGTGCTGACTTCGCAGTAGGGTGACTAGATTTATTCGTTGTTAAAAATTCAAACGCTGATTATTGCTTAGCGATACCATTCCGGCTTGTCTCCAGCAGTGCCTGGTTTATCCACACCTAGGGAACTGCCGATGTGTAAAGCTGGGTCCGAAATGAGGTTTACAATCAAATCGGCAACACTTGCTCGTGAAACTTCAGTCCCTTTAAAAGGAGACCCTTTTTCTGTCAGCTCGTAATCAATTTCTTCTTTGTTGCTCAGCCAGGCTGGGCGAATGATTGTATAATCCAACCCCGATTCTTCAACGATTTTTGCCGCAGCAGCGTAAGTTTCCAGATAGCCGCCATCCAGCATCTGATGATTCCATTTCCCGTAGTTGCCAGGAACTTCATCGTAAATTCCCAAAGTTGAAATCCAGATCAAGCGTTTGACACCTGCTTGTTTCATAGCAGTAGTTACGACTTTTGCTTGGGTTTCGATAGTATCTCCTGCCAGATTGGCGTAGACGATGTCGCTTCCTGGTAAAACTTTTGCCAGGTCAGCAGGATTATCGGCACTTCCTTCGATGACGGTTGTTTGCGTCTTTGCGCTGTGCTCCATGCGAGAAGCGTGACGTAAAAATAAGGTCTGCTCTAGGTTTGGCACTTCTTTGGTTAGACGAGCCTCCACAATCTGGGCGATTTTTCCGTGAGCACCTAAAATTAAAATTTTCATGACAACTTCCTCCTTGTGATGAGACGAATGTTCTTCTTACGCATTGGTTATACAACTGAGAAGGTAGAAAATGAAACCATTTGACTTCAAAAATAGGAAGTCTGCGACAAACTCTGCCTTCTGTCGTCTTTCACTCATTCAAGAGTACGAAGCGCCACATGAATATAGCTGGTGGAAATTTGGCACTTCTTTGCCAGCTGATAAGACCAAACAGCCGAAGCCTCTGTTGTGTCGACTAAACAAATAGTCGTCTACAAGGAGGCTTCGGCTGTTTCAGTTCATGGATAGGGAGCAATTGTCGCTACTTACTGGTGAGGCACATTTCGCGGCAAAAGGACAGTAAAGCGCGAACCCACACCGGGATGACTGTCTAATTTGACACTGCCGCCTAGAGATTCGGTGTAATCTTTTACGATTGCTAAGCCCAAACCAGTACCACCAGAATGACGGGCGCGAGCTTTATCAACACGATAAAAGCGCTCAAAGATTCGTGCTTGGTCCTCTTGTTCAATCCCAATTCCCTGGTCCTGAACACTGAGCTTCAAGGCACCTGTCGGAGTTTCTTCCCAATGAAGAAGTACTTCGCTTTTTTGCGGAGAATACTGGATGGCATTTTCCACTAGGTTTTTGACAATGGGGTAAAACAATTCCCGACTGGTGTACCAGGTTTCCGGAGCGTCCCCTTCAAAGCGCAGCTGAACCTGTTTTTCCGCTAACAAATGCCGAAAACTTTCCTGCAGCTGTTCAAAGATCGTCGCTAACTTCAAGGGCTGCAGTTCATAGCTCGGCGGGTTATCGGTTTTAGACAATTGAATAATTTCTTTAATCAGACGCTCCAAACGCCGGGCATCCTGTTGCATGATTTGCAAAAATTCGCGGGTGGTGTCAGGGTCTGCCATTGCGCCATCCAGTAATGTCTCCGTGAAGCCAATTAGTGAAGTGACTGGCGTTTTTAGTTCGTGAGAAACATTGCCCACGAAGTCTTTCTGCATTTTTTCCAGTTGACGAATGCGAGTCAGATCATAAGAAATCCCCATCAACTGTTGCTGCTCGTTGAATAGACGCAAATTGATATCCAGTACTTTTTCTTCTGGTAACTTCAATTTCAGTTCTTCTTGTAGTACGGGCTGTTGCGGGCTTACTCTGTAAATCAGTTGAATCAAAGAAGGGTCCTTGATAATTGCCGCAAATTCTGAAGGCAGTTGCAGCTTTCCGTAAAGTCCCAATTGTTCTTTCATCGTAGGATTCATCATGATTAGCTGTTTTTGATCATCTAAAATAAAGACGCCAATCATCAATTCATTTAACAAGGTGTGCAACTGATTTTCAGTAGCTGTGTAAGCTTGGTAGGTCTCAGTCAGCTGTTCACTGAGCTTGTTGATGGTTTGATACAACTCTTGCCATTGAGGCGAAGTCTGCATAATCAGTTCAGTCTTTTCCGGTTGAGCTACCATTTTTTTTAGGACAGGCAGGATTTTTTCAATTGGCCGATTTTTCTGTCGTAAAAAATGCAAAATCAACAGTGTAATCAGTAGGCAGAGGACACTATAGACGACAAAGATAGAGCGGCGTACCCCGCCAGATGCGGCCATGAAGCCAGCCGTGGGTTCAGCGATACGGAGAATCTTGTCTAATTGGCCGTCTACTGTAATCGGGAGTGCCACATACAATAGTTCCTGATCCAACGTATCACTTTCTCGTAAGGAGACGCCCAGTTTGCCACCTTGCAATACCGTTTTGACTTCCGGTCGATCACTACGAGTGCCTTGCAGGGTTGGATCAAAGGTATCGTGAAGGATGTTTCCCTTCCCATCCAGAAGGGTCACTCGTTCACCAGAGGCCGTTACATAGTCTTCGCTGAGGTGTGCCAAGTCTTCTTGGCTGACAGGGGTTTTTGCCATTCGAATCAGCAGTTCCCCTTTTTTTTCCAGATAATCTTGTTGTTGACTTAAGACCTGTCGTTGGTAAAAACCGCCAATCAACTGCCAAGCACCAGCAAAGATCAGCAATAGGACTGTCAGCCAGGCCAAATATTCACCGTAGTGCTTTTTCATGTTCATAGACTCGCTTTCGGTTCTTGAAACTTGTAACCGAAGCCGCGAACCGTCACCAGGTATTCCGGATTTTTAGGATCTTTTTCAATCTTTTCCCGTAAATGTGACACATGGACATCCACGATTCGGCTCTGTCCGGCAAAATCGAAATTCCAGATGCGATCTAAAAGGGTATCCCGATCAATTACCCGATCTTTGCGCTTCATGAAGTAGACCAGCAATTCGAACTCTTTGGGGGTAAGGAAAATCGGCTCATCGGCTACCCGTACTTCGAAATTATCGAGATCCGCCGTGATGGCACCAATGGTTAGCTGTTCATTTTTTTCATCAATCATTTCTTTCTTATCGGCGTTGTCGCTTTCTGCAGCTTTTCGAGGTTGCAAACGGCGAAAAATGGCTTTCATCCGCGCAGAAACCTCTCGTGGACTGAACGGCTTGGTCAGGTAATCATCAGCCCCGATTTCAAGCCCTAAGATCCGATCGATGGTATCATCCTTTGCTGTCAGCAGCAGAATCGGTGTTTCGACTTTCTCCTGCCGCAGCTTTTTGGTAATCTCCATACCATCTAGGCCCGGCAGCATGATATCTAATATAATAAAATCAAAATGATTGGTGAGAGCTAGCTGAAGACCGGTGGTTCCGTCGGTGGCACTAGTTACTTGATAGCCCTCTTTTTCCAAATTGAAGGTCAAAAGGGTCACGATTGAGGGTTCGTCGTCTACGATCAATACTTTTTTCATAATTGCTCCTTTAAAGATGTTCTTATGGGCGCAGCAACCGGTCATTACCGCCAGTAGTATAAAAGTACAAAGAGGTCAACAATGGCCGGAATTGTTTGCTTTCATTCTAGCATAGAATCCAGACTGCTACTATTTTAGCCGCTGAAAAAATGCTATAATGGCAACTGAAGTTTCGTGTTTTTGAAAGTATGTTGAAGGGTATCAATGTAGTAGACAATTCAGAAAAGGAGCCGATGCAATGATCGGAATCAGCGCCTGTCTTGGTGGAATCTGTTGTCGCTATGACGGTGGCACACAAAAAATCAGCGAGTTGGCCGCATTGGTGTCAGAGCAAAAAGCCCTGTTGATTTGTCCAGAGGTTTTAGGCGGCTTGTCCACCCCTCGCCAGCCGGCAGAGATTATTGGTGGGGACGGTTTTGCGGTCTGGCAGGGAACTGCTAAAGTCGTCGATACGGCGGGAAAGGATGTCACCGAAGCCTTCAAAGCTGGCGCCGTCAACGCACTCGCTCAGTTGCAAAAACTGGGAATCAATCGACTTATTTTAAAAGAACGCAGCCCTTCTTGCGGTAGTCAGATGATCTATGATGGGAGTTTTTCTGGAACCAAGATCACTGGTGTGGGTGTAGCCACCGCATTGTTTCAACAAAATGGGCTGCAAGTTTATTCAGAAGAAAATTGGCAGCAGGCTTTGACAGAAAGCTGAGACTTCCCAATGCACAGCGGCAAGTATCAAAGAATTCACTTAAGGAGTTGGCGCAATGGAAATTGAGAAAACCAACCGGATGAACGCGTTGTTTGAGTTTTACTCCACGCTCTTGACGGAAAAACAGATGAACTATATGGAACTGTATTACGCCGATGATTTTTCATTAGGTGAGATTGCGGAAGAATTTCAGGTGAGTCGGCAGGCGGTTTATGATAATATTAAAAGGACCGAAAAAATTCTGGAAGACTATGAGCGCAAGTTGCATCTCTTCTCAGATTACATCGTACGAGGAGAAGTCTTGGAGGAGCTGTCCAGCTATTTGCAAGAGCAGTATCCCAATGATGCGACCTTGACCAACTTTGTGGAAAAGATTCAGGAAATCGACGAATAAAGGAATGAACACACTATGGCATTTGAGAGTTTAACAGAACGTTTACAGTCGGCCATGAGCCGTTTACGTAAAAAAGGAAAAGTAAGTGAAGCTGACGTTAAGGAAATGATGCGGGAGATCCGCTTGGCATTGTTGGAAGCCGACGTCAATTTACAAGTAGTCAAAGAATTTACTAAAAATGTTCGGGAGCGGGCAGTCGGTTCGGAAGTATTGGACAGCTTGTCCCCTGCACAGCAGATTGTCAAAATCGTCAATGAAGAGCTGACTAAGACATTAGGGGAAGAAACAGTTCCGCTGAATAAATCACCGAAGATCCCGACAGTCATCATGATGGTGGGGCTGCAAGGGGCCGGGAAAACTACCTTTGCCGGGAAATTGGCTAATCAGCTAATCAAGACAGAAAATGCGCGTCCGCTCATGATTGCAGGCGACGTATATCGTCCGGCGGCCATTGACCAATTAAAAGTATTGGGCCAGCAACTGGATGTGCCCGTCTTTGATATGGGAACCGAGGTCAGCCCGGTGGAAATCGTTCGCCAAGGGATGGCTTTGGCTCAAGAAAAGAAAAATGACTATGTCTTGATCGATACGGCAGGACGACTGCACATTGATGAAGCTTTGATGGATGAATTAAAGCAGATCAAAGAAATCGCTCAACCGGATGAAATCTTGTTGGTAGTTGATGCTATGACCGGTCAAGATGCGGTCAATGTAGCCGATAGCTTCAATCAGCAGTTGGGGATTACCGGGGTTGTCATCACCAAATTGGATGGTGATACCCGAGGCGGTGCGGCTCTGTCCATTCGTCAAGTCACCGGTGCGCCGATTAAATTTACCGGTACCGGCGAAAAACTCACCGATCTGGAAGTGTTCCACCCAGACCGGATGGCCAGCCGTATTTTGGGAATGGGGGACATGCTGACCCTGATCGAAAAAGCCCAACAAGAATACGATGAAAAGCAAGCGGAAGAACTGGCCCGCAAAATGAAGGAAAACTCTTTTGACTTCAATGACTTTATCGAACAGATGGATCAGGTTCAAAACATGGGCCCGCTGGAAGATTTGATCAAGATGATTCCGGGAATGAGTCAGATTCCAGGTATCGAGAATGTCAAAGTCGATCCGAAATTGCTGGCACGACAAAAAGCTATCGTGTTGTCCATGACCACAGCAGAGCGGGAAAATCCAGATCTGTTGAATCCAAGTCGTCGCCGACGGATTGCTGCCGGCTCAGGCAACTCAGTGGTGGATGTCAATCGTTTCATCAAGCAGTTCAAAGAAAGCCAAAAAATGATGCAGCAAATGTCTAAAGGGAGTATGCCAGCAGGAATGGATCAAATGTTTGGCACTGGTGTTAAAGGCAAGCTGGGTAAAATGGCCATGAACCGCATGGTGAAAAAGAACAAGAAAAAGAAAAAACGCAAATAAGCAAAGGTAGGGGCTGTGACAATAGTTGTGTCACTGTCCTGTGAACCGAACAATACCAAACGTGAAACGCAAGCAAAAGAGAAGTCACTTCCATTATTTTTAATGGAAGTGACTTCTCTTTTCATTGTTAAAAATTTCAAAATACTTTTTTATTAATTGTGGTTAAACATCCGCTGTTTAGCGCTTGGAAATTGCTTAGATCACATTCCCTTTGTTGTTAATGTGACAATTTTACGCTAGTCCTGCCTTGACTGCAATCTCTAATCTGGAGATGAAAAGATTCCACGGACAACCTGAAAATTTAAACGGAGTGGCAGCCATAGTTGGGCCGATTTCATTTGTTTGTAAGATCATTTTATTGATGATATGCTCGATTTAAAGGGGGCTTTATAATGAAGAAAATGATTCGAAGGTTAGGGAAAATTCTTTTTGCCGGAACACTTATCTTACCCATTTTCTTATCTGTTGTTTTTTCCAGTTCTTCGTGGGCTGCAGACGTCGGGTTAAAACTGGCCTTTGACCCGCTACCAACCAACGTAGCCGACCAAGGAAAACTAGTGATTTCTGCTACAGATCCTGAAGCGGTGACGGTTGAAGTAACACCTGCTACCGGATTTGATTTACAAAAAATGAAAGCTGAGGCGGGAACTGTAACTTATCAGTATCTAGCAAAGAAAGCCGGAAAATACACTGTGACAGCGATACAAAATATCGCAGGTAAAAAAGAGACTAAGGCCGTGACTGTGACTATTGCAGCAGTTGCTTCTCTGACTACAGCAACAATAGAGTCGAAAATGTCTGCTGCTTCCACGACTAAAACTACTGGAACGGACACTAGCGGGACAACTTCGAGTGTGTCAACCACAGAAAGTACCGCCACTGAGACAAGTAAAGCTGTGGTGCCGCAAAGAGCTAGTAAAGCTGTCAAAGGAAATCCAGTGTTGGAACTGCCGGCAGAAGACGACGACAAGCTGGGGAATCTTTGGGACTATAATGCGTATCTAACCGGGCAGCATTCTGCTAACCTTGCCGATACAGAAGGAGCGCTGGCTGTTAAAGGAGATAGTGTTTTTCCCGATGATTTGCAAACTTTTACTTACGGCGCTTCGTTTCGAGAAGTAAATACAACCATCGGGGACCCCATTAGAGATGACCAATACGTAAACGTCTTAATCGGTGGAAAAATTGACAACCGTGCCACTAATGACTGGGTAAAACCAGTAGTAGAAAACCGAACCACCAACGGAAAGACACAAGGTTGGTTAGTCGGGCGCATGAATATGAGTGATTGGATTTACAAAAATTTAGGCGAGTGGTTCTCTGCTATCGCCTATAAAGCAAGTGATGATCTCATTGATGGTGCTTTTGCCAAATTACAGGAACAAGAAGATCAAATGGTAAAAAAACTCGATTACTTGACCAGTGAATTAGGGGAAAAGGTTTATGATAAAGACAGCATCCAGCTATATGCCTCTACCAATGATCCAAAAGTGCTAGTGTTAAAGCTGGCCAATGAACAAGATCCTCTAGAAATCAAGACATTGCCGATTCCCGCAGAGTTTTTGCAAGGGGATCGCTACAAGCAGATTATCGTTAATTCCAATGCAACAAAAATCGTCATGAATGGTACTAGTATCGCCGGAGCTGTCCAACAGGATGCCAGTACTTATAGCCAATTGGCAAGCAAAGTTTCTTTTTACTTACCAAATGCGCAAAGTATCACCAACTATGTCGAAGATGACGGCAGCTATCCGGATACTTCATTACCTGGAATCAATGAAAATGGCGCCGATAATTACGGAAAAGACAATGGAAAAAACTATTACCATAGCTTTACCATTGGCAGTGTTATCGCACCACAGGCAACTGTTGTTTACCATTCAGGAAGCATTAATGGCTATGTTTTCGTTAAAAATCTTCACCAACGAGACGGCATGGAAATCCACAATTTCTACAATCCATGGCTACCAGAAATCGATCAAGAAAAAGATGGCGAAGTGCACTTGTACAAAGAAGACAGTGAGACAAAGGACGCATTGGCTGGTGCCGAATTCGGTATTCGTGCCAAGGGAGAAACCAACTTTATCGCCGTACAAGTAACGGATACCAAAGGGAATTTAACTTTTAGCAACCTTGATTATGGAGAGTATGAGATTATTGAAACGAAAGCGCCCACTGGCTACGAGTTATCCAGCGAAATCCATGAAGTAACGATTGATGAAGACGCTCCCTCCTTTAGTATAACCTTAGAAAATCAGCAAAAAGCAGTTGAAAAAGTGGCAATTACTATCCATAAAAGTGATGCCAATAGCCACAATGATTTAGCTGGTGCAGTTTTTGGTTTGCGAGGCTTACGAGAACACGAATTTGTCAAAGTAAAAACAGACGCAGAGGGCAATGCCCAATTTGCCGGGCTTGATGCGGGCTACTATGAGGTGGTCGAATTAGAAGCACCGGATGGCTACCAACTCGATCCCCATACTCAAATTATCTATGTAGGCGAGCAAGGAGAAAGAAAAGTTGTCGAAGTTACCAATCAACCACAGGAAACCAAAAAAGGAACGATCCAACTAACCAAAATTGATGGCGAAACTGGAGAACCCTTAGCCGGTGTGGAATTTGGCGTTAGAGAATTTGGTCAGCATGAATTTGTCACGAAAAAAACAGACAGCAATGGTATCGTCAAATTTTCTGATCTAAATGTCGGGGCTTTTTATACTGTCGCAGAATTAAAAACATTGGCAGGTTACGAGTTGACACCAAGACCCATAGTGGTGAAAGTCAGCGAAACTGGTCAAGATATCAATTTAGGAAATTGGAGCAATCAAAAAGGAGCAGTACAAAAAGGGGCACTGGAAATCGAAAAGACCGATCAAGACAGTGGTGCTGCCTTGAGTGGGGCCCTTTTTGGTCTACGTATGCTGGGACAAAAAGAATATATTGAAAAAGAAACCGACGCTGCAGGAAAAGTTCGTTTTGATGACCTGACTCAAGGCATTTATGAAGTTCGTGAATTGCAAGCGCCGGCTGGCTATAGTACCACTAATCTGGTGAAGAAAGTCAGCGTCGGTTACGATGAGGAAAAACCAGTAACCATAGAAAAGTGGGTCAATGTTAAAACAGCAACGCAACTGGGCAGTGGAAAGATTATTAAACTTGATGAAAACGGCGTGCCTTTAGCAGGTGCCGAATTTGCTATTCGAAACGATCATGAACAAAAATTTAGCCAAAAATCGGTAACAACCGATCAGGGAGAGGCCTATTTTGAAAACCTGCCATTTGGTAAATATGATGTTATTGAAACCAAAGCACCAAACGGCTACCAGCCTGATGGAAAGCTGTATCATTTGTATGTCAGCAACAAAGAAACTGATGAAGAAACTATAACTGTGATCAATCACAAGAAGACCACCGCCACGGGGCAAATCGCCCTTGAAAAAAGGGACAAAGACACAGGGAAAGTGATGGCCGGTGTTGTTTTCTCTTTGGAAAAAAGTGATGGTACACAAATGGCTACTTACAAAACGGATAACAACGGTCGTATTTTTATAAAAGGACTTCCTTTTGGCAGCTATCGACTGATTGAGAAAGAGACATTACCTGAGTATCAGCTGGATCCAACACCTTTGGAATTTACCATCAAGAAAGCCAATGAGACACAGGTGCTGCAGCTGCACATGGTTAACGTTAAAAAAACGTCGTCATCTTCTTCAGATACGACTGAAAAAACAACCGGAAGAAACAGCGATTCTTCAACAAGCGATAAGCCCTATCCGAAAACCGGTGAAGGCTCCACATGGTATCTCTCACTTAGCGGTATCGGCTTTTTAGCAGCCGCTCTTTATCTTTTCTATCGTAAAAAGAACAGTTAAGAGAAAAAAGAGGAAATGTGACATAAGTAACTCCCAAGTGCTAAACAACGGATATTTAACTACAATCAATAAAAAATATACGGATGAGGAAATTTTGTGACTCTCTTGATGTCTTAGTTCGAAGAGAGAACATGATCATACGTGTAAAGAGAAGTGAATGAGGCTGACTTGGCTTGATGAAATCAAGGAAAGTCAGCCTTTGAAATTTTTAGCAATGAAAAGCCGAGTATCTTCCAATGATTTTAATGGAAGATACTCGGCTTTTGGGGGCTCACATTTGGTATTGTTCGGTTCGTAGGACGGTGACTCAACTATTGTCACATTTCCCTTTCCTGAAGAAAATCTGGATGCTTCTTGCAACGGTTATTTTCAGCTTGTGAAATTTAGAGATAATTCGCTGTACATTATACTTGTGAGGATGATTGACCATCCTTTCCGAAAAATATTTTAGTAAAAATATCTCTATTTCGTAAAATGAGAAACAGATTGTAAAATGAATGTGCTATAATTTATTTATAAGAAAATGGCGGGCAATTTTGTATGCGCTTGCCAGTGGAGTGTTGATGATGAAATTCTGGCGATTAGCAAATATTTATTGGTGTGTACTGTTTTTGGCACTGGGATTTTTTGTAAGTGAATGGGACTTTGCTGAGACGGCCGCAAGAAGCAGCCAAACTTCCCGAATGTTGGCCTATGCAGTGTTGGGAATCGGTGGGGTATTGATTTTGTTTATCCAACTGGCATGGCGCTATTATTTAGCGGGAAAAGAAAAAGACAAAGGCCAAAAACAAGCTAAAGCACATTCGCTGAACCAAGGACCTAGCCACTAAGCTTTTATTAAAAGGGGTGGATACCATGCCAATACTACTGACAGCAACGGGATTTTCTACGAAAGCTGTCGCCCGTAACCTGCAACTATTTCGTTTGAAAGATGGCGAATGTTGTCTGCTACCGTATCGGTAAAGTTGGTGGATGGTGCTTGGGGGTTGTCAAATGTGTTGTTGCGTGCTAGTCTGATTACAATAAATTCGAAATGAGGGATCTTCCGTTGAAAAATTGACCAATCTGTTGAAGCTGCATTAAGACTGAGCACTTGTAAGATCAAGGACTCAGTGTGCAGATTTTCGGGATTGGCAGTGTTTTTACGGCAGGTCTTTTTTGCTTTTTTTGTGGGCAAAATAGTTGTGCCGGCCTTTCCTGAAAATAGGAAGGGCCTTTTTCGACGCTGGAATCGTCAAAAGGTCTCGTGGTGCATTAAAGAAGATGCACGTTAAAAGAGGTGATACGATGTCGACGATTGAAATCAAACATCTGACATTTGGCTACGACAATCAAGGGCAAAATATTTTTGATGATGCACAATTAGTAATCCAGTCAGACTGGAAGCTGGGGTTGGTTGGACGTAATGGCCGGGGAAAAACCACGCTGCTGAATATCTTACAAGATAAACTGCCTTATAGCGGCACAATCCGCCATCAGCTGAGCTTTACTTATTTTCCCCAACCGGTAAAAAATAAGGGGCAGCTAACTTATTACCTGTTACAAGAGTTAGCGGATTTTGAGGATTGGCAGATTCAACGGGAACTGAATCTGCTAAAAGTAGATCCGGATATTTTGTGGCGAGAATTTGCGACACTATCCGGTGGGGAACAGACAAAGGTGCTGTTGGCGCTGTTATTTGTGGATGAGGTGAATTTCCCACTGATTGACGAGCCAACCAATCACTTGGACATTGAAGCTCGAAAACAAGTAGCCGATTATCTAAAGCAAAAAAAACAAGGTTTTATTCTGGTGAGCCATGATCGGGGCTTTGTTGATGAGGTAGTGGACCATATCCTAGCCATTGAGAAGAGTCGTTTGCTGCTATATCAGGGGAACTTTTCGGTTTATGAAGATCAAAAGCAGCTGCGAGATCGCTTTGAACAGGACCAAAACCAAAAATTGAAAAAAGAAATTGGCCGTTTGAAACAGACAGCTGCGGATAAAGCGGAATGGTCCCGAGGTCGAGAGAAGGACAAATATGGCAAGGCGAATGTGAAAGGCAGCGGTGGAATTGGTGACACCGGTTTTATCGGTGCGCGAGCTGCTCGCGTGATGAAAAAAGCGAAGAATCTTGAGCGGCGGATGGAACATCAGATTTCAGAGAAAGAAGAGCTGCTGAAAGATATTGAATACATCGATCCACTAAAGATTAACTATCAACCTACCCACCATGACTTGTTGCTGAAAGTAACTGACCTGCAGCTTTCTTACGAGGAAAAGCCGTTGTTTGCACCGATTTCTTTTGAGTTATATCAAGGGCAGCGTTTAGCCATCCAAGGCGCAAATGGTTCCGGTAAATCTTCCATCATCCGCTGGCTTACAGGAGAATTTACTGGAAAAGCTACTGGCGAAATCATAAGGCCTCAACAATTAGCAATCAGCTATGTCAGACAAAATTATGAGGACAACACTGGCACGTTGCCAGAATTTGCTGAAAGCCATCAACTCAGCTATCAGGATTTGTTGAACAATTTGAAAAAGTTGGGTTTTGAACGAAGTGTGTTTCAAAATCGAATTCAGGAGATGAGTATGGGGCAACGAAAAAGAGTGGAGTTGGCCAAGTCGCTGGCAACTCCAGCGGAACTTTTCATCTGGGACGAACCATTAAATTATTTGGATGTTTTTAATCAAGAACAGTTGGAAGAAATGATCAAAACGACACAGCCGACGATGCTGCTTGTCGAGCATGATGAGGTGTTTTTAGAGCAGGTAGCGACAGAAGTTATCTATTTGAAAACTGCGGATGAATGTGAGGAGGACGTATGATGCAGGGAACAAAAATTGATCTCACCGAGTATCGGGAGGGAGACGGCAGTGATTTTGCAGTGTGGCAGTGGGATAAAAAGATGATGGCAGGAATCCCGGAAGACATCTTCCATCCTTTTCAAGAAAAAGGCTGGGGGGCGATGTTTGAAGATACCCAGAGCAACAGTGACTTTAGTTTTGTGATCCGGCGTATTGAAGATAGCCAGGCGGTAGGATTTATCACATTATCTGGTATAAAAGTCAAAAATCGCAACGGAGAGATTGGTCTGGCTATTTTAGATCCCACTAGTCGCCACAAGGGTTACGCCAAAGAGGCAATGACATTGCTTCTTGCTTTTGCTTTTGATCATATCGGATTGCACAAAGTTCGGCTGTCTGTCCATGGGTATAATGAAGAGGCGATTGCCCTTTATGAGAAACTGGGATTCATTTTGGAAGGAACAAATCGCGAGAGTATCTACCACGAAGGCAACTGGTATCCTCAGTATGATTATGGATTGCTACAAAAAGAATGGCGATCACTAAAGGGAGGCATGCAACTATGACACTGATTTTAGAAACTCCCCGCTTGCGCTTACGAAAGTGGCAACCCGGTGAAGAAGACTTGTTAGCAACATTTTTAGGGGACGACCAGGTGATGTATGCTTATGAAGGTGCCTTTAACGAAACGAAAATCGCTGAGTGGCTTCAATGGAATCTCCAGAGCTATGAGAAATATGGCTACGGACTTTGGGCAATTGAGCACAAAAGCGATGGTGCGGTAATCGGGGAGTGTGGCATCACCATGCAAACTGTAAAGGGACAAGAATTTCCGGAAATCGGCTACCATCTGATTTCCAGCGCTTGGCACCAGGGGTATATGACAGAAGCGGCTCAGGCTGTCAAAAAGTATGCGTTTGAAACACTGCAGCTGCCAGAGGTGTGTTCGACAGTCCGTGATACAAATCTGGCCTCGATGAACGTTGCTATTAGAAATGGTATGACTATCCGGGATCGCTACGTCAAACACTATCGGGGCATCGAGATGCCTCATTACTTGTTTGTTGCAAAACGAGTGTAAATGAATGATTTTCTAAAGCAGGCAGGAAATCGTCTTAATGCTGTTTTATGAAAAAAACAACCGAATACAAGCTGCAAAAGACGGCCCTCTTCCAATAATTTCAATGGAAGATAGCCGTCTTTTCATGACTAAAAAACTTCAGATACGGAGTAAGACATAACGATTGCCTTGTTTAAGATACTGAACTGTTGGCCGGTCACCATTTTGTTTTTGATTGTTTATCCGTTCCTGCGGGAAAGTGGCAATTGGCCGCTTTTAGTTCAGTCTTGCAGTGACAAAATTTGTTCGATTGTTGTCAATACGGCGTTCTCTGCATTGCTACCACAGATGTAGCGGGCGACAGCCTGAGTCTCGGGAAAACCATTACGCATGGCAAAGCTGAACTTGCCACAGGTCATCAATTCGAGGTCGTTGTAGCCGTCACCAAAAACCATCGTTTCTGCCGAGGTAACTCCTAGGATTTCTTGTAGTTTGGCAACCGTGGTTCCCTTATGAACCTGGTGATTTGTGATATCAATCCAGGCCGCTTCTGATGCAACGATGTAGGCCCGATCATCAAATTCCGCTAACTGTGGCCGAATTTCAAAAGCCCGCTCATAAGGATCAAAGAGTGTAATTTTGACAAAATCATCCGTAATTTCTTGATAGTCTTTGATTTCAGTCACATTGGTGTAGGAACCTCGAATTTTTTCTCGGCAGTTTTCTGGAGTGTCGGCAGCGATGTAAGCTGTCTGGTCTGTTCGCGCGATGATCCCGTAATCTTGATGCAAGGCGCGTAGCTTGGCGATGATGACCAGTGCCGTCTGATTGGAAAGAAGCGATTCATAGACAAACTGGCCGTTGTGCTTAATGCGGCTGGCGCTGTCACCTAAGATCCACAGGTCATCTGAGCCAACGTTCGCAAACAGTTCTTCGACTCGTTCACTTTGCTTTCCTGTGCAAGGGGCAAATGCTACCTGCTGCTTTTGCATAAGTTCACGAACTTTTTGGTAATAGACTTCATCGAAACGACTGTTAGGATCCAAGAAGGTGCCATCCAAATCGGTTATGACTAATTTAATCATGTCTTGTCCTCGTTTTTTTCTTTTATTGTAACAGCCAATGCTGCTATCCTCAGTGAAAATCGTAAAGCTGCAAGGAGATTTACGATTTTGGCAGGAATTGTTCAGTATTTTGTGAATGCGCCCAACTTGTCAGCAATTCATCGTGGCGAAAACAGTCAATCGTATGGTCATTGATGATACCGACTGCCTGCAAAAAGGCGTAGATGATGGTTGTTCCAATAAATTTGAAGCCGCGGCGTTTTAAATCTTTGCTGATAGCATCGGATAAGGGGCTATTGGCGGGTACGTCAGCTTCGGTTTCCCAATAGTTGACCTGTGGCTGACCACCAGCAAATTTCCAGAGATAATTGCTGAAGCTACCGAATTCTGCTTGGAGTTGTAAAACCTTTTGGGCATTGTTAACAGCGGCTTCAATTTTACGACGATTGCGAATGATGCCGGGATCTTCCATCAACGCGGCCACTTTTTCCGGCGTAAAAGCTGCCACCTTTTCGATTGAAAAGCCATCATAGGCGCTCTCAAAGCTTTCCCATTTGTTTAAAATCGTGTTCCAACTCAAACCAGCTTGATTCATGTCTAAGATTAGCTTGGTAAATAATTTCTGATCGTCAAATTCCGGCACCCCCCAGATCTCATCATGATAGCTCATCATTTTTTCACTGGCAGTTCCCCAGCGGCAGCGTTTCTTTTCCGTCATTTCAGTTCTCCTCCTCGGGTGGTTTTCTATAGTCTAACAAACTTTTCTCAAAAAAGATTGCAGCTTTTTTGTGTACTGTGTATAGTAGTACACGTAGAACAGTTGAAGAAAGGAGCAAGCCGATGGTGACAATCGATAAACGATCCAGTAAGCCTTATTATGAGCAACTGGTTCTGGCGGTGAAAGAAGAAGTCTTACAAGGTGTCTTAAATGCCGGCGACCGGCTGCCTTCTGTCAGAGAGATGGCAAAAATTCTCTTAATGAATCCGAATACAGTCAGTAAGGCTTATAAAGTGTTGGAGTCTGAGCAGGTGTTGGTCACAATTAAAGGCAAAGGAACTTTTGTCAATAAAGTTAGTGATCAGCCGCGGGATGAATTCAAGATTCGGCAAGTCAAAGAAAACTTTGCAGAACTGATCGTGGAAGCCATCCATTCTCAAGTGACTGAAAAGGAAATGACCAGCTGGATTCGAGACAGCTATGAAACTTTGGGAGGGATGGTGCAATGAAAGTAAACAATCTCAGAAAGCAGATGGATGATCGAATCATCATCAATCAAATTAACTTCGAGTTGTACGACAACGAAATCGTCGGGCTTATCGGTCGTAACGGCTCGGGGAAGACCACTCTTTTTCGTACTCTAGCTGGTGATTACCTGCCAGAAGCCGGCGATATCCTCATTGACGATGTTTCCATCTATCATGAGGTTTCCAAAAAAGGTGAGATTTTTTATATTGATGAGCTGGACAACTTTTTGAAAACCTATAATTTGAAAAAAATCAACAGCTTTTATCGCGCAGCATACCCTATGTTTAATCAAGATCTTTATCTGCAACTGATGAAGGAAAACCAGTTGCCGGATCATTTGAGCTATCGTCGAATGTCTAAAGGGATGCAAGGACTCTACCAGATGATTTTGGCGATTTCTTCTAGCGCAAAGTATCTGCTATTGGATGAACCTTTTGATGGGCTGGATGTTATTATTCGAAAAAAGGTCATCGGTATGTTGTTGGGACATATTGCTGGTGAACATGGTCGCTGTGCACTGATTGCTTCTCACAATTTAAAAGAGCTGGAAGATATTATTGATCGCGCCCTACTATTGAAGGGCAAAACCATCATTCGCGACTATCGTCTGGAGTCGATGCGAGAAAATGCTCGTAAGCTGCAGTTGGTTTTCAAAACCAAGAAAATACCAGATGTCGTCAAGGAAAACTCCAAACTGCTTACGCTTCAAGGCCGAGTGATTACGGCTGTTTTTGAACGTTTTACACCAGATTTAGCTGCGGCACTTCGAGAACAGGACCCACTGCTGATGGAAGAATTGCCATTGTCTTTGGAAGATCTGTTTGAAGCCAATCTCAGCAGGGAAGGTTTTATTCAATAGAAGGAAGTGAAAAAAATGGTCAAAGAAATCTATATGAAGCGCTATGGCAAAGCGCTAATTGCTATGCTGGTTCTCGTTTTAGGGTATTTCTGTTTGATGAGTTTTTCGGCAGTCCATAATTGGCATCAAAATCAAAACTGGCTTCGTAGCGAGGAACATAAAAAAGAATTTCAGGAATATCCCGAGAGTTATTCTTACAGTGATGACAAAGGAAATATCAAAGAAGTGACATTGACTTTCGATGAGTCAGTCGAGCTTGCTTCCTATTTTTTTCAAGCAGGGTACGGGAATGAAGGACCTCATGAACGACTCAAAAAGATGGCTTCAGGAAAATACGACTCCCAGGACGATTATTACAGTCAATACTTGGCAAATACAGGAATTGTCATTGTCACTCTCATCGCAATCAGTGGTTTCCTCTTGTTTTTTATCGATCAGAAGACGGCCTTCAATCGGTTTTTGTTCAGCTTGCCGGTTAGCCGGCGTCAGCTTTTTTTAGGAAAGCTGTTTTATGTCGGGCTCCCGGTACTTGCGGCCTTTCTTGTCGGCAGTCTGCTTCTAGTAGTCACCGTGAAATTAGGAATTCCGGCACCGTATATGAATGCCAGCTGGGGCGAGCTGTTCATCTCAATGGGAACCAGCTTCATGACGTGCCTGTTTGCTTTTTTGATCAGCTGCTTTATGGGGACGATGGTAGGTAACTTAGTCTTCGGACCATTGACCTATGTTGTCTTTATGTGGACCTTAATTTATCTACCACAAGGTTTTTCTCAAGTGGCGGATCTAATCAGTATGATGCGCCACGGGATTGACTATAGTTCAGAGGATATAATTTTTGGGTATCAGCAGATGCTTCCCTTTGATATCGGGAAAAATTCGGGAAACTGGCTGTTAGGAATTATAATGGTTTTTGTTGCACTATTGTGTTTAGTCTGGGCCTATCGAAAATATCAGACATTGTCTTTAGAACATGATGGTGAATTTTTATTGTATCCCGAATCTCGTTGGCCAATTTGGTTTGTGATGACTTTCTACTCAAGCTTTTATATGTTGACGGTCTTCAATCCTGTCTGGAACACATATCTCTATTCAAACTTATTGCAAGACAGCGACAGTGAAGTGGTGTGGCGCTACCCATTAGGAAGTGCCATCCGCACGACTATTCTTGTACTTGTGATTGCCGCAACGATTGCGACAGTGTTGTTGTTCTTTGGTCAGATCAGACGATTCTGCTCAGAAAAATGGCAAGCCCATTTGGAAAAGCGCGCTTTGAAAGGCCGAGGATAGCAGATAGGCAGTAATAACTGCTAGTGGCTAAAGACAATTGGTTATGGATTAAGTTCAGGATTTGATATTTCGAAAGTTTTTTAAAGCAGTGTAAAAGAGGCCGCTCTTTATGCTGCTTTTTTATTTAGAGAATAGACGTATTGAGTAGTCAATGCAGCAGCCTAGTGCCAAAAAAAATCCCACACAGTCGATCAACTTTTACATATTGAGGAAGAACTCGCATTTCTTTAAAGTGAAAATGTAATCGCTTAAAAAAATGGCATGGCCGATTTTATTGGAGGATTTATGAAAGAAATTATTGCTTATTTAGACGACAACAAAGTATGGGAGAAAGAAGACATTGCAGCAGAAAAACTGACGATCATCAACTATGCCTTTGCAAACATCATCGAGTTGGAAATCGTCCGCGAATTGAAAAAGATTCACCTGGTTAATGAATTAAAACAAGAACATCCTCATTTGCGCAGCTGTATCAGTATTGGCGGTTGGAGTGCCGATGGTTTTTCTGATGGAGTGGCGACTGCTGAAAATCGTCACGAATTGATTAAAAACTTAATCGCCTACATGGAACGCTATGATTTTGACGGTATCGACCTGGATTGGGAGTACCCGGGAATGGATCTGGCGGGCATCAAAGCATCACCGGGGGATGCCGCTAATTTTTTGAGCTTTGTCAAAGAGCTACGGGAAAAGTTAAACGAGTTGACGGCAAACAATGGGCGCAGCTATCTTTTGACAGCAGCTATCGGAGCAGCCAAACCGCTTTTGGATACCATGAGCCCTAACGAAAAGTATGAATATATTGACTATCTGGATTTTGTCAATGTGATGACTTATGACATGCGGGGGAGTTTCACTAAAATCGCCGGTCACCATACCAACTTAGCTCCCTATCAAGGTCAAGAATTGAGCGTTATGGAAGCGGTAGAAAATCTGCGGGCAAAAAATATTCCAAATGAGAAAATTATTATCGGCTGCGCATTTTACAGTCGTATCTGGCGAGGCTTCGCAGATACCCAGCATCCTGTAGGAGCCAAAGCGCAGGCAGCTGGTGGCGAGACCAACAACTACAATCAATTGAAACCTCTGTTTGACGCCCATCCGGAAAACCTTTATTGGGATGAAGAAGCCCATGCGCCGTATTATTTTGATGGGGAGCAGTTCATGTCTTTTGACGACGAACGTTCGATGAAGGAAAAAGCGGAATATGTAATGACAGAGGAGCTGCGAGGATTGATGTTCTGGGAGTATTCATTGGATTTGACAGGGGATTTACTGCGGGCTGCAGCAAACGTAATACAAGAATAATAAAGGACGATGACAGCCTTCCTGTCACCAGTTCTCTAACGATAACTTAGCAAAGGTGCACTATAAGTAAAAGACAAGCAGCTTTCCATCAAAGCATGGAAAATTGCTTGTCTTTTCGCTTGGCAATAGTTATTCGACGGACGCTAACACCACTAGTTTCTTGTTTACTAAGTTGAGGGATTTTCTTGCTGTCACTTAGAAATGAGCTGTGTCTCCGCTTTTTTTATCTAGCTTATGCTTTCAGCTTGTTGTAAAAATCAACATATTTTGTAATGATTGTGCGGAAGAAGTTAACGGTACCTTCTGCAATTACACCGTTTTCATCTACCAAATTAACGATACCGCCGATATAGGCTTCCGGCTGTTGTAAAGTTGGCATATCCAAGAAAACAAGAGATTGGCGTAAATGATGGTTGGCACCAAATCCACCGATACCACCTGGAGAAACGGAGACCACCAAGGCTGGTTTGCCGCCCCAGACGCTGGCACCATATGGGCGAGAACCCACATCCAACGCATTTTTCAGTGCAGCTGGAACCGAACGATTGTATTCAGGGGTGAAGAAGAAAATCCCATCCAGCGGAGCTACTTGGTCACGAAATGCTTGCCATTCCACCGGTACATTGTTTTCTGCATCCAGATCTTCGTTGTATAAAGGCAGATTACCAATTTCGATAAATTCTGCTTCAAATCCTGCAGGTAACAGTTCTGCAAATTTTTCTGCTACTTTTTTATTATAAGAAGCAGTGCGCAGGCTACCGACGATAAAACCGATTTTCTTTGTCATAAATGGTTCCTCCTATGTGTTTATATTTAAACAAAAAGCTTTACATTATAACTAAATTCTATCGAGATTGGAGTAAAAAAACAAAAGATATGCCTAACTGGGGTCAATGAAGATTTATTTTTCTTCATTAATAGGCGAATCAGGAACATATTCCAGGATATCTCCTGGTTGGCAGTCCAATACCCGACAAATGGCATCTAATGTAGAGAAGCGCACCGCATGGACGTGGCCGTTCTTGAGCTTTGATAAATTGACATTGGTGATCCCTACTTGCTGCGAAAGTTCGTTCAGGCTGATTTTGCGATCAGCCATCATTCGATCCAGACGAGAGATAATCATAACTTTTCCCTCCTAGACTGTTTCTTCGACTTCCTGCT
This sequence comes from Enterococcus infantis, assembly GCF_049166715.1. NCBI lineage: Bacteria > Bacillati > Bacillota > Bacilli > Lactobacillales > Enterococcaceae > Enterococcus > Enterococcus infantis. The sequence continues at coordinate 222,443 of NZ_JBMHFB010000006.1, forward strand.
GCAGATCGGCGCCATAGCGGAAGATTTCGATTAGAATAGTTAGCACAATCGCCATAAACAGTGTATTTGATAAGACGAGGGAGATGTCCAAGCCGCCGGTAAACAACCAATAAATCAGCGGCCAGACCAACAATGGCAGAAGATCAGCAACATATAGGAGTAGATTCACTTGGCGCATTTTTTTGATTAGTGGAGCAGCAAAAGGGGAGGCTCCTTCTGAAAGCAAAGCAAAATAAGAACCCGCTTGGTAATACAGAGCCATCCAAGGAGGAAGTGTAAGAATAAGTGCAAGTAGATTAGCGATTTTGTTGGTTTCGACACTACCCTCACGGAGCGGGCCAAAAGACGCATGAAAAAAGACGATACCCTGCGAGTGGGGCCGCTGGACGTTAAAACTGCTATTTTTGACAAAAAGGCTGCCAATTCCTAGTAATAGCACCAAGCAAGCAAGTGCCAATAAAACGAATAACAGAAGAGAGAGGACCTTTGACAGACGAATAATCCGTTTTTTCTTCATGAGGATCTTCCTTTCAGTACCTGGATTTTTAGATGAAACGATTGAAAGTTAAGCAGAAATTTAGTTCCTTATATCTTTAAGGATAGCTAGTCATTTTATTTTCGTCAATAATTATTTATCGATAAATGATAATTTTTGTTGGAGTTGCAAGGCAATAAATTCTAAATCAAAGCCGCTTTTTTTACCTGTAAAGAAAAAACTCTTTACACCGTCGTGAAAACCTGATAAACTACCCATTGTGAGAAAATTATATGGAGGTGTAAGTAATGGCAGTAAAAATCCGTTTGAAACGTATGGGTTCTAAAAAGAAACCTTTTTACCGTATCGTCGTAGCAGATTCTCGTTCTCCTCGTGATGGACGATTCATCGAAACTGTAGGGACCTACAACCCGTTGGTTAACCCAGCAGAAGTCGTGATTAAAGAAGATCTGGTTTTGGATTGGTTGTCTAAAGGTGCGCAACCTTCTGACACAGTTCGTAACATCTTGTCTCAACAAGGCGTTATGAAAAAACATCACGAAGCTAAGTTTACGAAATAAGGTGCCGGCCTATGACTGATTTAAGAGATTTAGTCTTGACGATCGTACGTCCGCTGGTTACTGAACCGGATCAAGTGAACCTGGAAATCGTCGAATCCGATGAATTTTTCGAGTATAACTTGACCGTCGCGCCGGAAGATATTGGTCGCATCATTGGCAAACAAGGTCGGGTCGCGAAAGCCATTCGGACAATTGTTTACGGTGTGCGGACAGACGGCCCCAAAAAGGTTCGTCTGAATATCCTTGACGGCAAATAATACTAATGAACACCGCTCTTCTTCGGAAAGCGGTGTTTTTTTGTTATCAGATTCTTATCCAACTACAACTTCTCAGCCTATCGGGTTGCCAAGGAATACTTGAAAATCCGCAAAAAACGCCGAGAAATTTCTCATAGTCTTGAAGAGCTGTTTTACTCAGTCGCGACTTGTGGTAATCTAGGAAAAGATTTAGGAAACCTGCGTCGATTGGGGAATTGCGGGCGCTTCTGTTGCAAGTGAAAGGTTCTGGAGAATAAGGGGGATAACGGATGTTAACTGTTGTTTTGGTCATCCTCATCGTCTGTGCACTGGTGGCAGTGATGAAGTATGCGAAATTTTTATGGCGTATGATAGGATTGGTTGCCGCAATCCTGCTGATCTGGTTGTATAAAGAAGATATCGTGACTTGGTTCAGCCAATCGGTGGCTGGGGATGGCTTGATGAGCTTTATGACAGATGTTTCGACTACCACCAAGCATGTTTTGGATAAAGTACTTTATGGACTGGGCGATCTAATTTGATCCCCCGGTTTTTTGTTGAGAAAAAGCTTCCTGAGGCGATCCTGTTCAGCTTACCTGCTGATTTTCAGTCTTAGGACCCATGAAAGCCGCAGCTTTTTACGAGATAATTAGTGAAGACAGCGAGTCTCAGTAAAAAAGAGGAAGTGAGCTCATGGAACAGATTATCGCAGTAATCGTTATTCTGGCTATTATCATCGGTATCATTAAAGTTGGCTCATTTTTGTGGCGACTAATCGGCATTGCTTTTGCACTGTTTTTAATTTGGATCTATCGTGACGATTTGAGCAACTGGTTCAACACAGTAACCACTGAAGGGAATTTGCAGCAGTGGCTGACACAAGCTGGTAATTTTGTGAAACAGACCATCCACACTGTTGGTGACTGGTTTGGGGAACTCTTGTAAGAAGCGCATTCTATTTGTCTTTTTTTCTTGTAAGGATTACCCTTAAATAAAGAAAACGAGGTGAAGGGTAATGAAAAAGAGTGTTTTTTTATTAATAGGGGTGCTCCTCTTGTCCGCCTGTGGTCATCCAGGGGAAACCGCGAAGTCTTCCGCGAGTTCAGCGACAGAAACGACCAAATCCCAAGCTACCGGCTCCACGAAGCAGACTACTGAAAAAACAAGCAGTGACATGGCGACAGCTAGCAGCACCACCAGCTCTACGACAACAAGTTCTGGTAAGTCAAGTACCGCCAGTTCCAGCAAGTCTTCAGAAGAGAGCTCAGCTGCCAATGCCACACCGGATGCATTCAAGGAGCTAAAGCAGCACTTTGCAGACGTCGTCATGCCTTCTGCGATTCCTCATGCTGGCGGCAGCTATCTGAATATTGCCAGTACCGGCGATAAAGATAATTTTAGTATTCTGTATTATGCGATGGACCAGCCGCTGATCATGAATCACAAGGACCTCAACCATGAGAAACCCTTTGCGTCTTTCAAGAAGACCACCTATCAAACTGTCGGACAGGCCAAAGATGCGGTCAATTATGTCTATGACGACGGCGGTAAAAAGGTCGATCTCGGACACAATATCGCCGGTTATATGCAAGGTGCAGCAGGCTCTTCTTACCTCAACTGGAAAGAAGGCAATTGGGCGCTCACCGTTCGAGCCAGCAATGTAGAAGGACAAGATCCCGTTCCCACTGCCAAAGAAGTCGTCGAATACCTGGAAAAAGCCTTTTTGCCGGTACCAAAATCAGTGGGGATGATTACTATTGATTTGGCTAATGAAGAATATGATGCAGTTAGTGTGATTTGGCAGAAAGATGAGATTGTGTACACAGTCACCAATCAGGAACCATTGGCAGCAGTACAAATGGCGGTTTCTACTACCCATTGAATTAGAATATTTTTTTAAAGTTACAGAAAACCTTAAAAATTTAAGGTTTTCTGTTTTTTTATTTTAAATATAATTGAAGGAATTTGATTAAAAAATAAAATAATGATTTTTTTCTATTAGTCAAAAAATAATGAGAAAAAATGAAATGGATGTTTATAGAATAACCCGTAGTCTATTCTAAAACATCTAAATTAGCTAAAAATTTACCGATATATAATGGTTTTTAGGATAAGAAAAGTCATGACTATAGATTAATCTAGAAAGAAAAAAATATTAAAAAAAACATTTTCTCTGTTTATCATGAACTGCGTTTTTTGTATCAAAATGTGAAAAAACGTTTTTTAAAAACAAGCCTTTTTTGTGTTTTATTATAATCTAAAGTAATATTGCACATGCTAGGGAAATTGTATAAAAGGGGGAATAAGTGTGGGAAAAAATCGAAAAAAGTTTTTGTTAGTTTCAGCACTATTTGTGTTACTTACACAAACTTTAATCGGGGCGCTGAGCGGTATCTCTGTTGTAGCAATTACTCAGCAAGAAACTGAAAAAGAACTGTTTCAAAAGAATGATTACGTACAAAGTACAGCTAGTTATTCACGGATCAATGAAAACAAAATTAAATGGACTGTTGTTCTGAAAAAGAGTGATAATGAGCAACGAACGCGATTCTCAGTTGAGCTGACAGCCGACGGAAATCCTGTGATTCCAGAAAATATCCAGACAGAAAATGAAGAAAATTCAAATTTAGCATTTTCTAACGTATTAGATGAAAGTAATCAAGCGAGCAATCGCATCTCAGAATCTAAAGAAGGCACAAATTTAGGGTCTGCAAAGCTGACATTTGAAACAGCAGCGAATTTTAAAGAAATGAAATTTAGTCCTAATCTGGTTAAAGTTGGTCAGGAAGGGGAGAACACTCTGGGGCAAATTCCAGCCACAATTTTTAATCTTGCTCCAGTCCAAACGACAGATGACAATCAGGCAGCTACAGGTACGGAAAATCCAGAGGAAACGATTCAACAACCTGTGGACCCAGAAAAACCAGAAATAGATGAAAATAGTAATTCAAGTAATCAAGAATCCTCAGAGAAATCATCTAATCCAGCGAAATCAGCTACTATGACTGAAGGCAAAACTGGGAATTCAAATGAATTAAAAACATTTTCAGAACCGCTATACAATATTCAAGCGAATGATGTTACAAGAGCAAGTAATCCAGAAAACAGTATTGGATCTACTGAGCCTGGGATAACTACCGGCATGAAAAATCAAGGCAAAGAATTTAAGTATAGAACTGATTCTAATGGGAGCTATCCGGAGTTTAATGATGCCTCAAATCATGGGGAGAACGTTCGGAATTATAACTATGGATCAAATGAAGATCCAAATTCTAGCCAGAACGCGACAGCTGTTAAACCTGGGATTGTAACGGGAGATCAGAATTTCAGTAATGGCTTTTTAGACTATGGTGATGCTGGACTAAGAAAGTGGGTAACCCAAGTACCTGGTAATCCTAATCAATTTGATATCACATTGGAAACTATTGGAAATGATATTTTTCCAATCCCAACTGTTAATATCACATTGGTGTTGGATGCTTCAATAAGTATGGGGGATATTGATAATAGAAATTCGAACTTCTATGCCCTAAATGGTGCTATTACTAATTTTGTTGATAGTGTGACAAAAGATACAGGGATAAATGCAAATGTAAGTGCTGTTTTCTTTGGTGGTTATCGTAGTTCTGGTACTGACATCAATGACGGGATAGTAGCAGATAGTAAAAAAAAGGATTCGGTTATTAAAGTTCCTTTTTCAAAAGATGGTAAACTCATTAAAACTGCTTTAAATAGGTTCAAAAGAAATAGCAATCCACAATATGCAACAAATTACACACCCATTCAGCAGGGATTGATTTCTGCGACTAACCAACTGACAGAACAAGCTAAAAATCAGCCTGGGAAAAATTACTTGCTATTCTTCGGTGATGGCACAGCAAACATTGCACTAGATACTGATGGAAACATTTTTCCTGCTGATAAAGATCAAGTCAACGGAAGTCCGGAAATAACGAATTACACAAACGAGTACATTAATAATACGCTAAAAGAAATTTGGGACGCTAACGGTATAGCTAGAGAGGCGGTTTTATATAACTACAGCTCTGGGAATGAGGCTGAGGCGCGCGCTAAGAGTACTTTGAAAGCAATTGTTGGAGAGAATAAAGCTGTTTATGAAGCTGGACAAAGTGATCAGTTGACTCAACTATTTAAAGGTTTAGGCGCATCGCTTTCAAAAACCATTCAAAGTGCAAACCTGGCAGACCCTCTGAGTGAATACGTAAGTTTTGTGAAGGGTTCACTGAAATCGGAAGGACTTAAACTGACAAGCTCTGGACTAGCGGGGTTACAAGCAGGTGACTATAATGCTGCAACCAATGCGAAGATTAGTTTTAATGAAAGAACTAAAACTATTGAAGGCTCAGGGATTTCTGTGGGGAAAAAGGATGGTTTACGAATAACTTATCAAGTTGAGTTAAAGGAACAATATCGTGACGGTAAATTTTATCTAGCAAACGGCCCCACATATCTAATGAATGGAACAGATAATCCTAATAAGGATAAAATTCATTATGCAATTCCCGCAGTAAGAGGAAATCCTAAAGTATCAACACTAAACATTCAGAAAACCAGTAACATCGAAGGTGGGAACGTTAAAGGTGCTGTTTTCAATCTGTATGTGAAGGATAGTCAAGATGCCGTAGCAAGTGTAATCTCTGATGAGACTGGGAAAGGCGCGTTTAAAACCAACGGGACTGAATATAAACTCGTTGCAAATACTTCATATGTGGTAAAAGAATTAACTGCACCAACAGGACATATAAAGACTGAAGCTGATTATGAATTTAACGTGCTACCAAATGGTACTGTCACTTTTACTGAAGGCCATGGCTTCTCATATGTTGATGGAAAATTGACATTAACAGTTGAAAACAAGTTTCAAGAGCTCACTTTGAAGCTCAAAAAAGTTAATGAAGCTGGTAAAAATCTTCCAAATGCCAAATTTGGTCTTTATCATGATGGAGAGAAAGATCCCATTGAAAGTAAGGAAACTAATGATAGCGGAGATATTGAATTCGAATATAAACTATCTCCTGGAACGTACTTTGTAAAAGAAGAAAAAGCTCCTTTAGGCTATCAAATTTCTGATGAAACGTGGACGTTTACAGTTCTAGAAGACGGAAGCTTATCTACTAAAGATGGATTTATTTTAAACGAGGGAGTCGTCTCTAAGGAAGTAAAAAATAGTCTGAAGGACTTTGATTTAACTGTAAATAAAGTGGATGAAAACAGTACAGCTTTATCCGGTGCCAAATTTGAACTGAAGCAGGTTAATCCTACCGGTAATACACCAGTGCCTGAGTCATCTAATGATGATGGAACATCCTTTACATTTGAAAAGCTAAGAGCCGGAGAATATGAATTAACTGAGACTGAAGCTCCTGAAGGATACGTAAAAGGAAAAACAGTAAAAATCATCATCAAAGAAGATGGTAATGTTTCTGTTTCGGGAGATTCTGATAATGATTTAAAGGTTGTGATCAATGCAGAAGGCAATAACACTATCTCCTTTAATGTTGTTAATAAGCCAAAAGTCCCACTCCCAGCGACAGGTGGTTCGGGTATCTGGCTGATTCTTCTGACTGGTGGCATTGCGGTGACAGCAGCGGGGATCTACTTCCTTCGTCGTAAAGATCAGGGGGTGGCATAAATGAAAAAAGTGATGAAAATTGCGTTATTTGCTCTCTTAGTGATTCCAACGTTACTGATTGCCGGTGGACGCGCAGAAGCAGCTGGTGAAGAAAATGTTGACTTTATTCTTCACAAAATCGTCTTTCCAGATGGTCAGCTACCTGAAGATCTTCCAAATATTGGTGATACGACAGGCGAACATGCTGATTTGTTGAAGGAATATCGCGGGTTAAATGATGTGACTTTTGCAGCCTATGATGTGTCAGAGGAGTTTTATCATTTGCGAAAAGAGGGGCAGTCTGTTGAAGATGCCCAAAATATTCTCAGCAATATGTCTGAAGACAAATTGGAAACATCCGCAGCAACGGCTGTCACACAAACTGTTGCAGGGGAAGAAGGTACGGCTCAGTTCCAGCTGCCTGCAAAAGACTCTCAAAACAGAGATGCTGTTTATCTGTTTCACGAAGCAAAAGCGCCAAGTGTCGTGAAGGAAAAAGCGAAAAATATGGTGGTTGTATTGCCGGTGTACTTGTCAGAGAATCAACCCCTGACTACGATTCATCTCTATCCGAAGAACGAGGAGATTCCTCATGAAAAGCCGAACTTCAAAAAAGAAGTTATTGGCAAGAATGCAAGTTATGAATTTGGCGATATCATTCCCTTCGAGGTAACCACGGAAATACCTTTGGACATTTTGGATTATAAGAAGTTTGTGATCATGGATGATTCTGATTCTGCCTTGCATTATCAAAAAGATAGTTTGAAACTGACACAAGAAGGCAACGAGCTTTCCGGTCTGTACAATGTCTCGACACGAGCAAACGGCTTTACAATTGACTTTACAGATATTAAAGCCCTCGGTGCATTTGCCGGTAAGACTGTGACAGTCAGTTATGAGATGCAGCTTGTCGCAGAAGTTTCGAAAACCGACCTATTTACGAACATAGCCAAATTGGATACCGACCATGAGACAATTGAACGAAAAGTCGAAGTAGAAACTGGCGGAATGAAATTCAAAAAAGTTGATTTGAAAGAACAAACGACCGGCTTGAAAAATGCTGAATTTCATGTTTTGAATAACAAAGACCAGCTGTTGACTAAGACCGAAGCCGGCTATGCATGGACGGAAGATTCAGCGGATAATCAGCTGGTAACCCTTGTTTCAGATAGCCAAGGAGCCTTTGAAATCAATGGATTAGCTTATGGGGAATACAGCCTGCAAGAAGTCAAAGCACCCGCTGGCTACCAATTGAGTAATCAACCTGTCACTTTCACAGTTAGTGCTGACAGTTATCAAAAAAGCGGGGACCTGCCGTTAAAAGTTGTCAACTTGCAAACAGAGGTGCCACCGACTGATCCAAGTGAACCAAATGAACCGAACGAACCGAATAAACCAAAAACTCCGGATACCGGTAAAGAACCGAAACAGCCAAAAACACATCGAACGGCTCGTTATCCGAAAACCAATGATACGGTTAATCATTCTATGATCTGGTTAGGCGCCATCTTGATCGCTGTGGTAGTGGTCATCTTGTGGCAGAACAATAAAAAAGCAGGGAAAAAGGAGAAATGAAAATGAAATCGAAATCGAGAAATAGAGCATGGGGAATCATTGCATCGGTAATTATGGTATTACCATTTTTACTGGGACTTGGCGGGTTTGCTACAAAAGCTAGCGCTGAAGAATTAGCAGCGGGTCAAGCGAATTTGATACTTCACAAAAAGAAGATGCTCACTGAATTAGATCCAACTATCCAAAACACTGGTGGTGTCATGACTGAGTTTGATCAATATCAAGGTCTGGGAGATGTTGATTTTAAATTATATGATGCTACAGAAGAATTCTATAGATTGCGTGCTGATGGAAAGACAGTTACAGACGCAGTTGCAGAAATTCAAGATTGGAAACCTACTGATGGTCCAATAGCTTCGGGAACAACAGATGCAAATGGAACTCTAACTTTTGAAAAAGTTGATAAAAAGCGCGACGGTAAAGATGCGGTCTATTTGATCGTTGAGTCACCCAAAGCCGGTGTAACCCCAGCAGCAAACATGGTTGTCACTTTCCCTGTCTATCAATTGAACCCAGACGGTAGTTATACTGATACCGAATTAAGCGAAATTAACCTCTACCCTAAAAATGTTGTTTCAACTCCGGGTAGCTTAATCGTTACCAAAAAAGGAACAGCAGATGGTAAGGAATTGAATGGGGCACAATTTGTTATCAAGCGTACCGTAAGCAATGCGACTCAATACATTGCTTCATTTGACAAAACGAGCGGATTGTATACTTGGACGGATAAGATTGACTCAGCAAAACGCTTTACAACTGAGGGTGAAGGGACATTTACAGTTGAAAATCTGGAAGTTGGCGACTACACTTTGGTCGAAGTTCAAGCTCCAAAGAATGCTGGAATGATCACAGCTGAAACTGAGAAAGATTTTAAAATTGAGGCTGATAAAACCGCGCCTGTAGAAGTTAGCGTAATAAATGATACGATTGTTGTCGATAAGTCCACAACTAAACCAGATTTCGAAGTAGGCAAAGCAACAACCTTTACAATCAAATTCAATATTCCAGAAGGCTTCCAAGACATATTGGCTAATGGTGAACGCCGCTACCCTTCACTAGTGCTGACCGATACGCATGATGCAGCATTGACTTTGAATGCGGATGGCAAGTCTACTATGACAGCCGGGGAGACATTTTTTACTAAGGACACTGATTATAAGCTTGTAGAAGCAGGAAATACTTTTACAGTTGAGTTGACAGCTACTGGCTTGGCAAAAGCACCTGCCGGAAAAGAACTCGTCTTTACCTATGAAATGTACTTGAACAAAGATGCAGTTGCGGATGGTACATTTAATAATAAAGTGACAGTTGAAACAGGTGGTTTGACTACTGAAAAAGATATCAACGTTACTACAGGTGGTAAAAAGTTTGTAAAACAAGATAGTGATAGTAAGACAGCTTTGGCAGGCGCTGTGTTCAAAGTGTATAAAGAAGATAAAGATGGCGAAGTGTTCTACCTTGTCGTCGATTCCGAAACGAAGGCTATCTCATGGGAAAGTGATAAGTCTAAAGGGACTGAATTCACTTCAAATGACGAGGGACGTCTTGAAGTAACTGGACTGGCATACGACACTTATTACTTGGAAGAAGTCAAAGCACCCGATGGTTACGTATTGCTGACAGAAGCACAGTCCTTTGAAATTGGAGAAGGATCTTACAATGGTGAGGGAGCAATCGCTGATACAGTAGTTAACAAACACAAAGGCACACTTCCTTCAACTGGTGGCATGGGGATCGTTGCTTTTGTAGCAGTCGGTATTGTAGCAATCGGTGGTGCGTATGTGTACTTTGCTAAAGGGCGCCGTCATATCGAAGGTTGATTGAAAGATGCTTAAGTGAGCGTTAGTAACAATTGCTTAAAGCGAGTGGTTTCAATAGAATAGTGAGATAGAAAAGTAAAAAATGCTCAGAGACGGTGGCCGGCTTGATTAGCTGCCGCCGTCTCCTGCTACATAGAATCAAAGAAAAGGTTGAGAAGATGGGACGAAAAAAAAACTCGGAGCAACAACCGCCGCAAAATCTGCAAAATGAGGGCGGTAATGAGACGCCAAACCAAACACGCAGTCAAAAAAAGGATAAAGCACCCAAACATACCAAACGATTGATCACCGATATTCTGATGATTGCTATCTTGGTTGCTGGAGTGATTGCGCTGCTATATCCATTTGTCAGTGACAAGGTCAACGAGATTTTGGATCAGCAGATTATTACCTACTATCAAAACAAGGCCAACAAGGAAAATGAAGCAGCATTGGCAAAGGTCAAAGCTGAGCAAGAGGCCAAGAATAAAAAACTGGCCAAAGAAGGCAGTAATCCCGGGGCAGATCCTTTTTCTGATGCCCGCAAGAAGGTCAAAGAAGAACCGACACCGGACTACTACCAGACCCATACGATTGGAATTATTCGCATTCCGAAGATCAACGTCAAGCTGCCGATTTTTGATGAAACGACGGATCTGTTTCTAAGTAAAGGGACGTCACTGCTGGAAGGAACTTCGTATCCAACAGGAGGCAAAGATACCCACAGCGTGATTTCTGGTCATCGAGGCTTGCCAGAAGCCAAACTGTTTACTGATCTGCCGGATCTCAAAGAAGGGGACCATTTCTATATTGAGATCAATAATGAGACCCACGCCTATGAAGTGGATCAGCTGAAGGTCATCGAGCCGACTGAAACGGAAGATTTGCATATCGAAGCAGGGAAAGACTTGGTTACCTTGCTGACGTGTACGCCGTATATGATCAATTCTCATCGCCTGTTAGTACGGGGGCATCGAATTCCCTACGTTCCGGAAATGAAAAAAGAACTGAACAAATCTGACAATGATCGTAAGCTGAAACAGATTTTGATTCTCGGTGGGGCAGTCGTGATTGTTATCTTGTTGCTTTGGCTATTTTCTCGTTGGTTGCGAGGTGTATTGATCAAAGGACGTCGCTACGAGCTGCTTTTTGTAATTCAAGATGAAGCAGGTCAGCCAATCAACGGACTGCAATTTGCATTGTATTCCAAAAATGGCAAAATTCCAGTGCAACGTGACGGCCAACAGTTGGCGGCTGTGACCGACGAGACTGGGCGCTTTGTAATTGCTGATGTGCGTGGTGGGCGATATCTAATTAAAGCTGTCGGTGATAGCAGCAGCAGCCTGCGCTTCAAAGCAAAAATCACTAAACCAAAGGCACAGCGCTTTACGCTGACGCCCCTTAAAACGAGCCCAGTCCGATTGGTGAAAGCCGATCAGGGTTATTCCATATTTATCCTCTCCCAATGAGTGCCGGCAGCCTCCTCCCTTTGGCGGTCGGCTACCCATAGCCGCCGGAAAAATCTGGCGGTTTTTTTGCTGTCCGGTGTGGGAGCATTGCGTGAGGAGGAAGAATGAAGGTGAAGCGACTTTGCCGGTGCTCAAGCAGGAAATTCGCGGCTCTTATCATTCGTGTCATAGGAATTTTAAGTAGGGGTTTAAAATTTCGTCAATATTCTGATGATTTTCAGAAAATGCACGGTTACACTTGCAGGATATGATATAATAACGGCAATTCATTAAAGACAGGAATGAGATCAGTGTATCTTTTTAAATCATATAACCTATTGGAAGGTTCTAAGACAGCCCTGCGTCTAAACTGGGGCGCATTGGTATTGTTTATCTTATTATTGGCGACTGCGTGGGTGCTGACAGACCGCTTGCAAGTTTCTATCAAGCATTTGGCTTTTGCGACAGATGCTTTGCTGTTTTTCGGCGGCTACTTGGGAGTCACGCTGCTTCATGAAGCTGTGCACGCACTTTTTTTCAAAGCCTTTGCGCCTGGGAAAAAGTTGGTACGAGGTGTCAAAAATGGCTTTTCTCATGTGACTAGTCCCAAAAGTCGCTACACGAAAGGGCAGTTTATTTGGATTACTTTGGCACCGTTTGTTCTATTATCTATGATTGGTGGAGTGCTTATGGCAGTGTTCGGTGTTTATTTTTGGCTGGGATTGCTGCTGATTACCCACGGGGCTTCTTGTATCGGGGATTTTTATTGGGGGTGGCGTCTGCGAAAAGCGCCGAAGACGGTCATGATCGAAGCCACCTCGCAAGGAATTGATCTCTATTTGCCACAAGTCAAGTAGCCAAGGTGCGGCCAACATGCTAAAATAAAACGGATCTGAAAAGAGCTGATCTGTTGAATCAACTAAGGAGGCGTCCATCGTGACCGAGTATTTAAATGTAGGAAAAATCGTCAACACTCACGGAATCCGTGGCGAAGTGCGGGTGATTTCCCAGACGGATTTTCCTGAAGAGCGTTATCAAAAAGGAGCTACACTCGTGTTGTTCCGAGAGCATAAAGCACCTTTAGAACTGACAGTAGCCGGCCATCGCAAACATAAAAACTTTGATCTGTTGACTTTTGAAGGCTATCCTAATATCAATGATGTGGAGCCGTTTCGAGATGGTATTTTGAAGGTCTCGAAGGAAGACTTGGTGGACCTTGAAGAAAATGAGTTTTATTACCATGAAATCATCGGGTTAACAGTAATAGAAGAAGACGGCAGGGTTATTGGCAAGGTTAAGGAAATTTTGTCACCAGGAGCCAATGATGTTTGGGTCGTTCAGCGCAAAGGACAAAAAGATGCGCTGATTCCTTATATCGAATCTGTAGTGAAAAAAATTGATTTGGAAAATGAAGTTGTGACAGTAGAAATTCCGGAAGGGTTGTTGGACGATGCGGATTGATGTATTGACACTGTTCCCGCGGATGTTTGAAGGCCCGATGGGAGAATCCATCATCGGTAAAGCACGGGACAAAGAATTACTGGAAATCAATGTCTCCAACTTTCGAGATTTCTCTGACAATAAGCACCACACTGTCGACGATTATCCCTATGGCGGCGGTGCGGGGATGCTTTTGAAAGTGCAGCCTATCTATGACAATATCAAAGCGATTGAAGCTGAGACCCCGGATACCAAAAAGCGGGTAATCTTGTTGGATCCTGCAGGCAAGAAATTCGATCAGAAACTAGCAGAAGAGTTTTCTCAAGAAGAGCACCTGGTATTTATTTGCGGACATTATGAAGGCTATGACGAGCGCATTCGAACATTGGTGACCGATGAAGTTTCATTGGGAGACTATGTTTTGACCGGTGGCGAGCTGGGGGCGATGGTTATGATTGATGCGACTGTCCGCTTATTACCAGAAGTTTTGGGGAATGAAACCTCTGCACAAACTGATTCTCATTCTACTGGTTTGTTGGAGCATCCCCAATATACTCGTCCTGCTGAGTTCAAGGGCATGACGGTACCGGAAGTGTTGTTAAACGGCAATCACAAGCTAATTGAAACATGGCGGCTAAAAGAATCTCTTCGACGTACTTATACCAGACGACCAGATATGCTGGAAAAATTCCCGCTGACACCTGAAATGGTGAAACTCTTAGCAGCAGTAAAAAAAGAGACAGCCGCAGAAAAAGACACAGAAAACTAAAAAGACAACTCAGAAACCCGCCTTGGTCCTTAGTTGACCGGTAGGGAGCCTGAGTTGTTTTTTTTAAGTTTCGACTGAGAGCGTGTCATCAATGTAATAAGCCATAAGGTATTCGTCCACCCAGCGACCGTCCAGCCAAAATTCTTTTTGCAGGAGACCTTCGTCCACGAAGCCGAGCTTTTTGTAAAAAGTACGGGCACCTGGATTCGTTGTGAAGACTTTCAATGATATTTTTCCGATTTTTTCTGCGGGGGCCCGGCGAATCAATTCCTCCATTAAGCGACGACCAACGCCTTGCCCTTGCGCTTTAGGGGCAATGCTGATGCCCAACTCCCATTGGCGGCTGTGTCCAGGCAGAGGGGAAGGGTGGTGATAGCTTACAGAACCCAAAACCTCGCCGGTGCTCTCGTCTTTGGCTATCAAAAGTTGCTGCCGCCAAAGTCCTTCTGCATAGCGGTCGAAATCCTCGTATTGAAAAAGCGCCGGGGTATTGTCACAAGTCCAAACAGCTTTGTCGATAGCCCAAAACTGGGGGATATCTTCTTGAAGCAACTTATCAGTGATAATCATGAAGCTCACTCCTTTTCCTAGTCTTTTCTTTAGTGTAGCAGAACTGACGACAACACCAAAACAGGACCGCTTACTTTTTCTTGAGAACAGCTGTTTTCCATGCTATGCTTTTTATAGGAGAAACAACCATGAAAGGACGGGATGCCAAAATGGCAGCGCCTGTACGATAATTCATCTTCCAAACGGATAAAAATAAGCTTCTAAGGGAGGTTTATTTGAGATGAATTTTTGTATAACTGATCCTGAAAAGGTGCGACAAGCAGAGTTTTTTGGGAGACGGCGGCTAGCGGTCTTTTTTTGCTTACGCAGAAATAATCTTTTCAGTTCAGTGGAAGGGTTGTTGAAAATGAATCAAAATCGTAATCTGCGTAACGAACTAAACAGGTTCTACAATATTTAGTGTTGGTGGAAAATCTCCGATTTTCTTCCAACACTTTTTTTGTATGCAAAGTATAGAAAAAGAGATACCCAAATTGATAGAATGAAGTCGACTAAAACACACTCACCAAG